>JAGLML010000076.1 GCA_023140035.1 Thermoplasmatales archaeon | reverse complement strand
TGGTCAAATCTTCAATACAATACAGCGTACAACTGGTACGCTGTTGCAGATGACGGTGAATATAACAATCAATCAGACACCTGGAATTTTAATACAGAAGCTGCTTCCACAGTAGAAGTAACCATTACCAAACCAGAAAAAGGTAATTTTTACTTCCAAAACGAACTTATGTTCTCATTACTGATAAATACCATCATCTATGGTCCTATTGACATTGAAGTAAATGCCTCGTCAGAAGCAGGGATAGAAAAAGTAGAATTCTATATCAACAACAGGAATAAACCTGCTTTCACAGATGATGAGCCACCTTACAGTTTTGAGTGGAAACCAATTATTTGTGGCCCTTATAAAATAAAAGTCATTGCATATGACAATGCTGGACAAAATACATCCGCTGAAATAAAAGTATTAAAATGGCGAGCTCACCCTATCTTAATACTAGCTGGTTCCTTATTCATATTAAAACAGTTGAGGTCAAAACAACCATTTAGAATGACATTTATTAGAGGAACGGTTTTAAATCTTAAACGAGTAAGAAATGAATACCATGCTCGTGCTGTACGACTTCACTATACTGAATTCACAGGTCTAAGCAGGGTTTCTAGCACAATAAAGCTCAGGAGAATATCATTTGCACATGGTCCATTTATAAGAACTTATGATATTGGCCCGCTTGGTTTAACTACATACATCATTGGTTTTGTCCCCGGTGGATTAAACTGAATAAAAGTAGAATTATTTAGGTGCTCCAACTCTACTTTTTATTATTTTTTCTCAGTAATTTTCATCTACCAAAAAAATTAATCTGTTTTCTGAATACTCTCAAGTGTAACATGATTAAACTTGTTCTAGAAAATAATCTTTTTATTTAACTACAACATCTCCAAGCTACTTGGAAAGTCACTGATAATATCTTGTATTGTCTTTTGTTACAACGAGTTTTTTCGATTCTAATTCTAAGTAGTTTTCAATCTCTGCAAACGATTGAAGTTCAATTTCTCTATTCTCATAATATTGTACATGTATGCCAGATTGAGAAATATTAAAGGATTCGTTACTTCCATCGTCAACAAATAATCGTATATGAAAAGCATCCTCCACCCCAAAATTCTGATTTATATCGACCTGGATCGATGTTGCGCAACAGGCACATTCAATAGGCACCCATCCCTCATTTCCTATTAGCTTGCCAACAAAAACTTCTACCCATGCATGAGCAGTTGCAGTTACTTTCCAATTTTCCTCCTCCTGTAACAGATAACCGCGGATAAATCTAGCAGGAATATCGACTGCTCTACATAATGATATATATAGAAATGAGAGATCATCACAATCTCCTGTTTTCTTTTGAAGTGTTACAGCTGCAGGTTGAACGTCTCCTTGACCATCATGTATTTGATACTTTGTGTTTTCTTTTAGCCAAGAGAATAGCAACTTGGCTATAACAAACGAATTGTTAGTCTCTGCTTGACTTAGTACACCACTAGCAATTGTTTTAATATCGAGATCATTGGGATCTATAAAAATTGTAGGTGCAATGGACTGCTCATGACAATATTGTTCTATCATCTCAGGGTAAAAATTATTGATTTCCTGTATTGTTAATGCATTATTACCGTTTAAATCAGAAACAAGGAAACTTTCGGATTCAATGTTCGCAGTTACTCCTAGTTCATATGTCATATCATCTGTTCCTGATACATTCCATTGTATGAAATCATTATTTACCAACGATATGTTCTCGTAATCACGATTGTATAGCAAACTATAGGATATTGTTTTGAGGGGCTCAGGTAAGTCACATCTATATTTTATCTCATATTTTCCAGTGCCAGTACAAAGTATTTGGTAGCCATATTTGATATTATAGCTTATTTTTGTAGGGTAGGTCTCATATGTTGTAGGAATATCTGAAAATAATTCTAAGCATCCTGAAATTACAGGTATTAGTAATAAAACAACAGTTATGATAAGAGTAATTTTTTTATTTTTCATATAATCGTCTATTATTTCTTGAATAATCCTCGCTTTTTAGGTCCCGAAGTCCGGTATCGGCATCCGGTGTTCATAGGACACCTAATGCATTCGGGATTCTCTTCATGGCAGAATTTTTTTCCAAGTTTTACTAATGAATCTAGATATTTGTACACATTTTCTTTCATTTTTTCTGCTTCTTCTGTCAATTGTTTTATTGTTTCTTCAGGATCATCTATTGTAACCCACCCAAGTCTTTTTGCTACTCTATTTACTGTCACTGCTTTCGAGGTAACGTTATTCCTTCTAGCTGCTGGTTCCGATCTTGGGACAGGTGCAACGTGTTCTTTTGGACGGGGTGGAGGGGCGGGCATTTTAGGTATATTTGGTTTAAAATCAGTTGGCTCACCATTTTTAAATACTGTTACTGACTTGCCACCATGGCTCGTCTCCCTGGTACGTATCTCGACCATTATAGGGATTTGAATAGAAGCACCAGAGATTAAAGCAACCCCAATAGGAAGTCTCTGTATCTCATTGTACGTCTGATTCGTTAAGCCTTCAACTGATTGAATTATTGCTTTTAAGTCGTTAGGATTTGTTACTTTTAGAATAATATTTGTGTTACATTGTGAAATGATATTTTTATCAACCTTTGCAGGACGTTGACTTACGACACATAATCCCATACCAAACTTTCTACCTTCAGAGGCTACTGTTCTCAGCATATTAGACGAAACAGAAGTACCGAATCCTCGTTCAGGACAGTAATTATGTGCTTCTTCCACTATAAGTAAAAATGGAGGGATTTTTCCTGACTTACGGTCATCAAATAACTCTTTTGTTAAGCGCGCTACGACAACATCTTGTATATCTGGTGGAGCACCTTTCATATTAATAACAGAACATTTTCCCTTTTTTACAAGCTCTGTAGCGGGCGTCCCTTTCTCAGAAAAAACGCCAATTGAATCAAGCGATCCTAACGATGCAATAACATTCCATCGTGCATTACTTTTACTCCTATTGACTGCTTCAATGATATCTCTAATAGTGTACATCTCTTTGAATTCTTTCATCTCTTTAATTGATTGATATAAAACTCCTATTTGTGGTCCTGAAAGTTTCGCATGAAGGAGATCAATGATTTCACGTGCCTCAAGATTCATACCATTCAATGTTAAATGTTTAATGTCTCCTCTACTTCCAAGCGGGGAATACCCAACAAGTTGACCAGAATATTGTCCCGGTTTAACGTTGAATTTGTCCATGTTTTTTTGTTCTTTCTTATCTTTGTTCGGTTTTGAAAGCGATATGTATTCACCATGAGTATCAATTATAACCATTGGCACTTTTTTCTTGAGAAGTTCTTCAACCAAGACGCCACATGCATAGCTTTTACCACCGCCTGTTTTTGCCAGTATACATATATGTTTTTGAACCAGAGAATCTATGTTTAAAAAAACTGGCAGGTTAAGTCCTTTAAGTAGGCCCATATATGCTCCATTTTGCGTCTCAGAATACAGACCAATTACATGCCTTATGAGATCTTCACTAGCAGGTATTATTCTACTCCCTGCTTCAAAAGGAGTACGTGGAGCCTGTAAGAGACCTCTTTTATCCCTATAGCCGATCACATCTGCATACGCAGAAACATTGCTTTTAATATATGGAAGTTCGCCGTTGCTTCGTAACATGCTTGCTTCTTGAAATTTTAAGTCTGAATATCTTTTGATATCCATTACTTGAGCAAGTACATATCCCTCTTTATGCGGTGCTGCTACATAGTCAAACTTTCTTATGTTATGACCATCGACGGTGAAATTAAATTCAGTCGAGCCGACATCTCCATAAATAATCCCTATAGAATCGTTTTTTTGTGGCATCCATACCCCTTTTAGTGAGGAATAATAGCAAGGGTTATTATAGTTTTTGTAATTTCTTGCTAATCGCCTTTGGCAGATTTGCAAAAACTTCTAAAGCTTCAACTTCCATAAAATGGAGGTTCCCGGGGACAATCAAAGTGTGAAGTGGCGGACCAAAATCTTTGTTTAGTAACGCCTTGACTGAATTCGCTACTATAATAGGATCTGGTGAGCCAGCACGAGCAACGACACAGATAACACTATCTTCACTAAGTATCTTTTCTCCCAGCTTTTCTTCCATTTTTAACAGAAGTTCCATGCCCTGATTTGCAGTCATGTATATATCTCTATCCACTTGAATATCAAGAAGGACTAGCGTATGCAATCCCATTTCTTTATTTTCTTTTATGATAGTATATGGACTTGTTGGAAAGTAATCTTTTTCTGGAAATGCGAGTGTTGTTGTCCTACCAAACTTATAGTTTTGTAGACCAAGCAGCCCAGGTGCAGCAGTGACAATGCTTCCACTGTGAAAGATTTTCGTTTTTATGCCTCTCTTCGTGGCTCGTAATCTCAAATCGACATGAGTTGTTGCGATCATAGGGTCTCCGCATGTTAAAAAACCAACTTTTTCTTTTGATGCATATTCTAAAATTTTGTCACCCCTTTCGGTTTCTTCCCTAGACAATACCTCTAAGGTCTTACCTAGTTTTTTTTCAAAAGTGTTTTTATCTAGGCCTACAAGCTTTGACGTATAAAATTCAGCAAAAATCTTGTCACAATTTTCTAATTCGTTCAATCCTTTTAATGAAATATCTTTTTCGTCGTAGAGTCCTAGACCAACAAAGATCAACTGTCCATTTGACATATCTTCACAAACATTCATTTAATTAGTATACAAAAAGGTTGTTCTTATTTGATAAATTCGAAAGTGTTTAAAACCAAAAGCACATACGTTTACGTGGGCGACAACTACCAGCTCGCTTTTAATTTCATTTTCTCTTCTGAATGAAGATTTTTATTCACTGTTTTCTTGTTGAAAAATATTGGATAAATAGTATACATTGGAATGTTTTTTGATTTGTACTATCAAAAAATAAGGGGAAAATAAGGAAAAATTTAAATTCATCATACGCATATTTCCTGCAAGGAGGTATTTTATGGCATATACACATGAAGGTTGGACCTTATACACACGGGATGTAACCTTAAAGGGCGGAAGGAATCAAACAATTTATTTCTTTAGCAAAAGAACACCAAAAAGCGGAAGCCCCTGTGAATTACCAAGTGGTTACAGTGTTGGTGTAAACAAAAGAACAGGTCTTCCGTATTTGAAGAAGAAGTAAAACTTTTTATTTCTTCTTTTTTTCTTTTTTATTTTAGCTTAGTTATTGCAGATAAATGGTTTTTTAAACAAGGAGCTCATAATCGATTTTTGCTTTTGAAGAGTAGTTCTATATGTCACGAAAACGCGTAGGGGACAAGAAATTTCAAAAAAGTATAGCAAAAAATCGCATTCAATGTTTGTTTAGGCTTGCCGAGGAATATGCTTTGTATGATAGATTGGAACTTTCGGATAGGTATGTGTTTTTAGCAAGAAAGATTTCTATGCGTTACTTAGTACCAATCCCTGCCAAATTTAAGCGTAGAGTTTGTAAGCATTGTTATTGTTATCTTATGCCAGGTATTAATTGTAGAGTTAGAATTCATAGGAGCAAAATTGTAACCTATTGCTATAATTGTAAGAAATATATGAGGATGCCTTTAAGAGATCGTTCGACAAAGTCGAAGTGTAATTAGAATGTAAAAAAATGATGTTTAATCGTTGTAGTTGGTCCAGGGAGTTGTTATCCAATATGCTTAAATAACATATGGGTTATTACCGTTTCCCAATATATATAACGGAAGAGAATTGATATGACAACAGTGTATGATGTTCCTGCTAAAGACTTGATAGATGCATTGACAAAAAAATTGCAGAGCGAGAAAGAGGTTGTTCCGCCTGAATGGAGTGATTACGTAAGAACAAGCATATCAAGGGAAAACCCTCCAGAAAAAAGGGACTGGTGGTACACAAGGTGTGCTTCTATTCTTCGAAAGATCTATGTTAATAATAGTATTGGTATCGAGCGTTTGAGAAGCGAGTATGGTGGAAAACGTGATAGGGGATCAAAACCATACAAAGCAAGAG
>JAGLML010000075.1 GCA_023140035.1 Thermoplasmatales archaeon | reverse complement strand
CTTATATAATTCCAATGCATATATAATATATAAATTTTCCTTTCCTGTTTTTATTGTAACATCTGTAACAAAACTCAATCTATTGAATAGATAGGTATTATTTGTCCACTTGTGCTTTTTTATACCACATTGCAGTTTTCATAAGCGTAAGCCACTTTTCTTTACCATCTATTGTTATCCCTGCTTCTTCTGATGGTGTCTTACCGTTTAACGCTTCATGTGGTTTAATGAAATTATAGTATAACCTATGTCCTTCTACAATAGGGGTAGATTCAACTTTAACACCACGCATTGTTTTCTCACGACTTCGTATCGTACCATGCAGTCTTTCAACGTGGTTGTTGTTAGGATGGTGCTGTAACCCTACATTGTAAAGATGGTTTGTCTCATGGGTGTTAGTGTGAAACTCTTTTTTTACTGCACGTTTGTAACTACCAAGACCATCAGTTACGATGTATTTTGGCTTACGTCCTCCACAGTTGTTTTTAGCTTTCTTGAATACCATACGTGCATCTCTAACCTTACGTTCTTTTGATACCACACTTGCAAGTTGAAACCTTGTACGTTCATCCATGACATTCCATAGATATTCCCAACTACCGCCAACATTAACCATCATTTCATCCGAGTGCCAAACATCGCCAACATCGGGTTGAATAGTGTTTACATAATTGTTCATTATACCGATGTATTTTTCTATCCAGTTATAGATAGACATATGGGTTACTTCCAAATCATAAAAGTCTTTCAAATGTTGGCTTATCTTTCTAAGAGATAATCCCCTAAAGTATAAATCAAGTGTAAGAGCAATGACTTTTGGGTTATATTTCATATTTTCAAAGTCGATGTTATCCACGAATTTTCTTTTACAATCCTTGCAAAAATAATTCTGTTTATCGTTCTTCTTACCGTATTTCATAACATTAAGAGAGTTACAAAATTTACACGACATTTCAGGGATTTTCTTATCAATCCCTATTCTCTGTTTAACATGTAGGTTTACCTGTTCAAATTTGTTTCTTAGGTTTTTCCATATCTTGACCGCACAGATATGTTTACATTCAACACCACGTTTAAGAAAATCTGGACAACTGCATTTCCAATGTCTTTGAAACACGCTTACTTGGTATGTACCGCAACCATTCTGTGATGGTACTATCCAACTATGCGAGTTGATTTCTTTTGGTTCAAAGCCTTCTTCTAAAAGAATCATGCCACGTGCTTTTCTTGCGTTTATCATTCCTTTAATATCTATTTTTTCTACCATACGTTGTTCACCAATAATAATAATGCATCAGGAGTATATAAGGGTTATCCAATACCTTTAAATACTTAAAAATACTTATAGGGTATTTTATGGTATTAGGATGTTTGGGGGTTAAAAATAACAAACCCCCACTGTGCACACCCCCAAACATTCCAAAAAATACTTATGCGATTACCTCAACTATCTTTACATTTTTATTGGCATTTATCGAAGTTATAAGTGCAATTATTCTTATTATAGTTACAAATATTTGCCAAATAAACCAAATTCATGTTATTTTAGCATGGGGTTTTATAACTATGTTTTGCATTTCTATCTATGTGCAGTATGTGGGGGTTTTAAAATGGAAGTAGGTTTGATTACATTAGGTGGTTTTCTGATTATAGCTTCTTTTGAGATACATTTTCGTTATATACCCTTGGCTAAAGAATATTATAGAGTTTCTCTAAATGAAGCTTCAGAAAAATTAGATTCTTTATTAAATAAAAAGAAAAAATCATTGAGGGACAAGAATGATTTGCAACTTAGTGGATTTTTAAACGAATTGGGTGTAATTTTAGGTAAATTTTCTCAGAAAAAATTTGAGGCGAATTTTCATCTTAATCTTTTTTATGGATTTTTTGCAATGGGAGTATTTATAATATTGTTAGGTTTGATTTCTGATGCTATAACTGAATCCTATGTTGTTGATCCTGTTCCAGTAATGTTTTTTATAGTTATATTTGGAGGAGTTATTTCAGTATTTATATTTCAAGGATTAATTGTATTAAGAAAGGTAACAAGAATTGTATAATTCTATCTTAGAAATCATGTGCATAGTGGAGGTGGAGTACATGAGAAAATGGAAGAAAATATATCAAAGGAAAATGATATAGAAACCGAGGCTGAGGAAGATATGGTACGTAAAAAGAGAAGGAAAATTAAAGCTCCTAGAAGATCAGGACGAGTAAGCAAAACCAGAATTAAAAGGGCAGTAAGAAAATCGAAGAGACGAAGAAGGTAAAATATATGCCTAAGGGCGAAAAAACAGATAGGGTTTTTATCAACTGTCCTTTCGATCAAAATTATAAACCTCTTTTTGAAGCAATTATATTTACAATTTATGATTGTGGATTTCGTCCAATATGTGCATTAGAAGATGAAGATGAAGAAATTAGATTAACAAAAATTGTAAACATGATTCGAAGATGCCGTTACGGGATACATGACATTTCTAGAACTGAATTAGATGAAGACACGGATTTGCCTAGATTTAACATGCCTTTTGAGTTGGGATTGTTCATTGGTTGTAAAAAATATGGAAATAAAAATAAGAGTTACCTCGTTTTAGATAGAGAACAGTATCGTTTTAGAGAATTTATTTCAGATATTTCAGGCATAGATGTGAAATCGCATAATACTCGTCCTGAAACTGCTATAAGAATCGTTCGTGATTGGTTACGAACTGTTTCACGAAGAACTACTATTCCAAGTGGTAGTACCATTTGGACAAGGTATCAAAATTTTAGAATTGAACTACCAGATTTATGTATTGAGTCGGAATTGAATATTAATGATTTACATTTCTTAGATTATTCTCATTTAGTAACCCAATGGTTACGAGATTACGAAGGATTAGAGATAGAAGAAATTGATTAAATATATAAATTCATGTGCACAGTCGGGGTAGGAGCATAAAAATCATTCATTTCTTTTCATTTTTCTTTATCTTATTCAATAACTCTAAGCAAGCATTATCAATAAAACCTTTTGTAGTTTGATATTTTACTCTATATTTAGTATTCTTTAAAAGTTCCTCTATCTCCTTTTTCAACTCCTCATCTATATTCACATTACCCATTGATACCTAATAATACTTGATATAATTATAATCTACGAAAAAATCAAAGTTTTTGGTCTCCCCCTTTTTGGTAGATAACCTGATGTTGTCAGAAGTCGTCTACTTGCGTAGTTTGGTGAACAACGCTAAGAGGAGACCGTATAATATCATTGTTTATGTTTTTAAAAACATATGCCAACTTAGATTTGACAAGATTCACTTATAAAAATTCTATATTTAAATCTTCATATTTAATTAATAAGGTTTGGACTTCAATTAATTTTTTTAAATGATTAGCATTCTTTTTTATGAATTTTTTACCATTTTCAAACTTATCTGCAGACACAATAATCTGAATCTCATCACAGAAATCCATATATGTTGTATTGTCTTGGTCATAGTAAGAAAAAGTTGAAACAGGTATCATTTGATAAGCACCAAAAAATGATAGTAATTTCCGAGTAAAATCTCTAATAATATCTTTTTCAATTTCCTTTCCATCGTTATAAAATTTTGGAATGTAAATTTTTATTGTTTTGTATCCAGGTAAGGGTTTACTCTTACATTCATCTATTCGCCTTTTCCGATACTCTCTTAGTTGATTTTTTGTTAATCTTTTTCCCAAACCTCCTTTTAGATGTGCTAGATCATGATGTTTACCACATAATACTATTAGATTTTCTTCTTCATCTTTTCCTCCCTCAGATTTGAATACAATGTGATGTATACGAATATCACTAGATTTACGACATATTGCACAAGAATGTCTATGGTCGATTAAACATTTATCAAATATATTCATCTATTTTTCACTAATTAATTAATTTAAAAGATAAGAGTTTTTCGTTAATACCAACTCCGATTTTCCAACCCAGATTTGCCAACCCCACATTATACAGAACCTTATTTTCCAATAACAAAGGACATAAAAAATACTTTGTATATTAAAATAATAGGAATTATTTTATAATATTTAATATCGTTGTATTTAATTCATAAGAAGTAAACTTGAAATTATGATCTTTAAGAAGAAAAGTAAAATCCTGATTGCCGTAAGTAATTAACAGCCTTTAACATTTAATACGCAGTAATAACAGATACAAAAATAAATCATCAATTTTTATCATACAGAGGGCAATCTCTTGAATAAATCCTGATAGACTCTCTCGATAAATAGGGTTTTAAAATCAGAGGGGGAAAAACGAGAGTCGAAATGGCTCTTATTTGATTCAAGTGTTAAATGTTTAGTAATATTTAGGATTAATTCACCTGTTACACTTACATCTGTCCAATTAAAGTATTTTAATACATCACCCTCCATGTGTTTCATACCATATTCATCTGGGCCATCTCTGTGGTGTAAAACCCAGTATCCGTCTTTAAAGAAGCTAACAGCCTTACAATTCTTCCTATTTATCCCAAAAGGTAGGGGATTGCTTGGTATTGTTCCAGATGGCCACCAGATTTTTTTTATATCTGTCGTATTACCTGTTCTTTCTACGTAGTTACTTCTCTTGCTAACTTCCCATATTTCATTGAGAAATTTGAGTTTATTTGATACGATGTTTAATGTAGGTCTTGGTTCCAGTTGCGTGAAACCAACTTGGTTTAAATCAATCATGTAGATTATGCTTTCATTACAATGTAATTCCTCATAATATTTTGCTCCTTTCATGTTGTATTCTTCGCCACTAAATGCTATGAATTTCATTGTGTATTTTGGTGTTATATTGTTGTCGTTATAGTATTTCGCTATTGCTAATACAATACCCATGCCAATAGCTGAATCTGCTGTTCCCTGACACCACCACGAATCATATAGGCTTGATAAAATAACCGTTTTCGTTGTATCTGTTCCGTTTAGCTGGCCAATTACGTTATAGCTTATTACTGATGTATTATAACGTTGTTTTAAATAAAGATCAATACTATGGTTTTCAATATCATTAAGTATTTTATTACCAACTGTACCATTAGTATAAACCGTTGGAAGGTAATTTGATAGAGATTTATCAAAAAGGACCATATCATGACACTGATCATTAAAATCATATAGAATGAGACCTTTACAATGTGGGTACCATTTGTACCACTTTGCTGTTTGCCGCTCAATATTAAGCAAGGTCGTCAAATAAAAGAGCATATAAAATTTGAGTCGATCAATGAAAGGTTTAAAAAGATCAATAAATGGAAGTGTTCCATTTGGATCATTGATTTGATCTTTACCAATAAACACGAAATCCTCCGTTTCCATTGCGAGTGTCTTATTATAAATACAAGGATGTTTAGGGGTTCTTTTTACCTTTAGCCCACTGTAGTTGAATGTTGTATTCAATTTGTTTTTATTTCCACGTGGCCCAGCCCATGCTGGTGCAGGGTAACAATCAATTGATTTACCATTTACTTTAACACAATAATCCAAGACTTCGAGCTTATGGGTAATTTCATTGTTGGGACGGCGAGGAAAATTCTTTAGTTTTTCAAGAGTTGTATGAAGTCCAATTTTGGTCATGTTTTCATATATGATTTGTGCTGCTCGATGCTCTCCTTTTGTTCCAAAGGCTCTACCCTTGGCAATCTCGCCATGTTCTTCATCATATACATCGAATATAATGTCACTCAAGTTAGCGGCTATGTTGTAAATAAATTGAACGCCTAATGCTCTTTCATTTACTGTCAGACCCTCATTTATAGCATTTTGTGTTCTACTATTGAACGGTGAGGAAAAACTGATTTTAGAATGTAAATGTGTTGTTTGAAATCCAACAACAGGAATAAATGATGTAAGAATAAGGATAACAATTGCTATGATACTTCCAATTAGTATCTTCTTATCCATAACATTCCTACATAAATATAATGCAGAACTGATATATCTGTTTATCTGTTGGAACTAAAGTACTAGTGGATAAATAATTTCAACGGATTTTTCTTCCTATTGCGCAACAA
>JAGLML010000074.1 GCA_023140035.1 Thermoplasmatales archaeon | reverse complement strand
GATGGTGAATATGTCTCAGAGAGCATGGGTGTCCATGAGCATTGGGATCCAGATGTTGAAATCTTCTCTGAGGAACGATATTCAGGTGTTGCAGGAGATGGGATTGATTATATCCCGATTGGGGAAGAACAAGCAGCACCGGGGATTACTATTACAACTCCAAAAGAAAAACATCTGTACATTGCAGGAAACGAGATCCGATATCTCAATTTGTTCCCCACTACTCTAATTTTGGGAAAGATTGATGTAGAAACAGAGATTGGCGGCATTACTGGTGATATTGATAAGGTTGAGTTTTACATCGATGGAGAATTACAAGAAACAGACTATGATGAGCCATATGGATGGACTTGGGATAGCCGATCGTTCTTCAGGCATGAGCTTGAGGCAACAGTCTTTTTTGATGAGAGATCCGTTGCTAGTGATACCCTTGTGGTGTGGAAGTTTTTGTAGATATTTTCCCAATTTTTTCCTCTTTTTCCCCTTAGTTTTCAATAAAATTGGGATATTTTCTTCAAAATTTCATAACTGTTAACAATAGCTTATTTCTAGGAGGTCTAGTATTTGTAAGCGATACGTTAATATGTATTGTTTAAAAAGGTGTTTTAATACTTAGATGACCAGCAAACAAAGGGCTATCGCCCCTCACTGGTTGTGCATATTGCCATATGACACGAGTAATGAAATCAATTTGAATAATATAAAATATTCGTTATTAAGATATTGTACAAATCAACCACAATCTTTTTAGAATAAGATATCGTATGAACCAACCACAATCTTTTTAGTAAGTTGTATATTACTACTCCTTTGATTACAATGAAAAAATTACTGATTGCCTATGATGGCTCAGAGGCTTCAACAAAAGCTATTGATATGGCACTAAAATGTTCTAATAAAGAAGACGAAGTAATACTTCTTACAGTGATACCTGCTGCACTGGTCGAATCGGCTTTTACGGACATGCTGCTTCCAACGATTGATCTAAGCTCTGTAGTAAGATCAGGTAGTTTTAAAGAAAAAGCCGTGGAGAATATGAACAAAGTTGCAAAAGAGATGGAAGGTAAAATAGATAAAGTAGATATTGTCGTGGAATCAGGCGATGCTGCAGATGAGATACTTCTGACTTCAAAAAAACATGAAGTTGATATCATAATCATTGGATACAAAGGATATGGAAAAGAAGGGAGATTTCTACTTGGCAGTGTTACCGATAAAGTGGTAAGACATGCAAGCAGATCTGTTCTGGTTGTAAGATAAAAAATTGTGATTAAATGCATCCTGCTGACGAGATACGCGGGATTAAAAGCAAGAAGCTTTCTAAAAAGAAGATTGTTCTTGGTGTAACCGGAAGTATAGCAGCTATTGAATCAATTAAATTATCACGAGAATTGATTCGTCATGGCGCAGATGTTTACCCTGTTATGACAAAAGCAGCAACAAGAATTATTCATCCTGATTCTTTAGAATTTGCCACTTCCCATAAACCAATTATTGAATTAACTGGAAAAACAGAGCATGTTTCATTTTGCGGTCTTACGAAAGATCGCATAGATCTATTGCTAATTTCTCCCTGTACTGCAAATACCATCTCAAAGATTGCACTTGGTATTGATGACACACCAGTAACAACTTTCGCAACTACAGCGATTGGATCAGGTGTAACAATAGCAATTGTGCCGGCCATGCACCTTTCTATGTATAATCATAAAATCATACAAGAAAACATCGATAAATGCAAAAGAATGGGTATATCTTTTATTGACCCTGTTATTCAAGCAAACAAAGCCAAGATGCTTGGTGTGGATGAAATAGTTGAACATGCAATAAGAATGATTGGAAAACAGGATTTAGGAAAGAAAAATATTCTAATTATTGGTGGGGCTACTGCCGAAGCTATAGACGATATAAGGATACTTACAAATAGAAGTTCAGGAAAAACTGCTGTTGCTCTTGCAAATAGTGCATTTGAGCGGGGTGCAAACGTTGAGTTATGGTATGGACATGCAAAAGAGGTTGTTCCTTCATATATACCAGTTAAAAACTTTGAAACAATCGAAGATTTATTGAATTTATTGAAGAATAACGACATGAAATTTGATACAATCGTTGTCTGCGCAGCAATTGCAAATTATCTTCCAAAAAAACAAAAAGGAAAAATCCCCTCTGGAAAAAACAAGCTTGATTTAGAACTTTCTCCTGCACCAAAAATTATTCAAAAAATTAGATTAATTGCATCGAAATCCAAAATTATTGCTTTTAAAGTGGAAGAAAATAAGAAAAGTTTGAAAGAAAAATCGTATCAATTACTAAAGAAAAATCAACTTGATTTTGTTATTGCCAACACTGTTTCTGCTTTTGGTAAAGATGAAAATGAGATTTTGATTATTAATAAAAAAGGCGAGAGTGTTCTTAGAAAAGGGAGGAAAGAAGAACTTGCTGATTATATTCTAGATATAATTAGGTGAGTTTAACCATATCAATCTGTTTCTTATCTTGCAATGACTGCTGTAACAAAATACCGAAGATATTTTAGAGCCACCCCACAAAATACTTTTCTTGTTTTCCATTGACTGTAATATGATTAAGTAATACCTAGAAAAAATTCAAAATAGTGCTTGTTTAAAAAACCAATCTTTATTAATGAAATATGATATTTATCTATGGAATCATACTGCTTATAATCGGTGGACTGAATATATACTCGTTAGAATATTCGAACAACATATATAACGCCTATCTATTAGTTCTACTTGGAACACTTAGCTTAATAGCTGGGGCATACTTTAGTGAAAAAAGTAGATTGTCTCCTATTAGACTCTGGAACAATAATGAATTTAGAATACTGGAGTAGGGTTATAAATGAATGAAGAAGACAAAAAGGAATTCCTAGACGAATTCGGAAAGGCAGATGGGGCAAAAAAACTTGATATGTGGTACTACGCATTGGAACAAGAAGTCTCATGGGAACAAATACTGTCTGAAATGTCAGAAATAGCGAAGGAACAGAAAATGGACAAAAAATTAGATAAAATGATGCAAGAAGAAATGAATGATATAACAGATGAATAGGCAGTGGTTAGATTTATAGTACTATCTTACGATATTATGACATAATCATAAGATTGAGTTAGACCTTCTTTTTCTTCTGAGATTTATTCATCCTGCTTCTATTCTGTTTCCCTCATAATACTGGTTATTTTAGTAAATTCCATGTGCTGTTGGTAAAATAGGCGGGTTATATATCTTGATTTGATCGTATTGTTTTAGAAGAGTTTATAAAAGAATATAGATTTGATGAAAATATGTCAAATAATAAAGGATTTGCAAGCGATAATCATTCTGGTGTCCACCCAGATATTCTTAAAGCGATTGTATCTGCAAACGTAGATTATACCATTGCATATGGAGATGACGAGTATACGGAACGTGCCGTCAAAAAATTCAAGGAACATTTTGGCGACAATATCGACGTTTACTTTGTCTATAATGGTACTGCAGCAAATATACTAGGATTAAAAACAGTCACCCATTCTTTCAATTCTATAATCTGTGCTGAGACTGCCCATCTTAATGTTCATGAATGTTGCGGCCCAGAGAAATTTACAGGTTGCAAACTAATAACCATTCTAGCAAGTAATGGAAAACTAACTGTCGATCAGATAGAACCATATGTTGTCGGTTTTGGAGATCCACATGTTGCTCAGCCAAAGGTCATTTCTATAACACAGCCAACTGAACTTGGTACAGTTTACACTCTTAAAGAAATCAAAGAACTTTCTGATTTTGCTCATAAAAATGGAATGTTAATCCATATGGATGGCGCAAGACTATATAATGCTGCTGCCTCACTTAATGTAGGAATGAAGGAAATTACTGGGGATGCTGGTGTTGATATACTTTCTTTTGGTGGAACAAAAAATGGGATGATGTTCGGAGAGGCAGTTATTTTTTTCAATAAAAAAGTATCAAAGGACTTTGTTTACATAAGGAAGCAAGGGATGCAGTTAGCATCAAAGATGCGATTTATTTCAGCACAATTTGAAGCATTTTTATCCAATGATTTATGGTTAAAAAACGCAAGGTATGCAAACAAAATGACTCAACTATTACACAAAGAACTCAAAGATGTTCCTCAAATAAAGATAACCCAAAAAGTAGAGGCAAATGCTATATTTGCAATCATTCCTAAGAAATACATCATTCCATTACAGAAAGAATATTTCTTCCATGTATTTAATGAACGTACTTCAGAAGTGAGATGGATGTGTTCATTTGATACAACTAAAGAAGATATTATGAATTTCACAGAAATAATAAGAAAAACTATAGCTGAAAAATAGAAGTGACAGGATTTTGAAAAGATACTCCATTTATATGTTATATAAAAAGGACAGCCAAAATTGTTGTTAGGTATGGCATGTTTATTTTAAAAGCGGATGAATATATATACAAAAAAAGAATACATAGAACTAGTGACTATCAGGGAAATTAACGCTAAATCTATTTTACGTAAAAGCAAAAAAATTGACTCGTGGTTTATCTCTCATTATGGAATGAATCTTTATAGAGGATGCAATCATAACTGCGTATATTGTGATGGTCGTTCAGAAGGATATTATGTAGAAGGAGAGTTTGGAAAAGATGTTTCGGTGAAAGTAAACGCGATAGATGTTTTACGTAAGGAATTGAATCCAAAAGGAAAACGCACCCCTTTTAAGCGAAGTTTTATCATGATAGGTGGGGGCGTGGGTGATAGTTAACATAGATTTGAGGGGGTGTAATATTACATATTTTTATGAAAAACCATCCCAAAACTTATCATATATAAACTTAACCCACATATCGTGATAATGATTAACAACTGCAAAATCATCATAAGTTAATTCTTCATTGTGCTTGACATCAAGCACTTGTCTTTCTTCGTGACCTTTTCCCTTACTTCCCTACTTTATGCACGTTACCCCTATCTTTGCATCGAAAACCTATGCTCCTAGCAATTATCGGCAATTGACGTATAGAAACACGTTTTAAGACGTTCTAAGCCAAACGAAGGGTAATAGTTGAAAAAAGAAAGAAAATGCGTTAGAGGGTTATTTCTGCCTATTATGGAATTAAAAAAAGAAAAGAGGGTATTATTAATACCCACCAAGTTTTAAGCTGGGATCTCCAAGAAGTACCCATTGTTCAATAGTTTTTCTGTCTATTTGGTCGATATTAACTCTGCCAATTATGTCAATATAATCTGTTATTGCCTGACTATGTGCTTCTCCAAGTATATCTATGCTTTGATTAGCATAAGCATCGAAGAATTGTGGATTAATCCAGCCGCCAAGACCCTCAGTGCAATATTCATTAATATATCCGTATCCAAGTCCAGCATTTCCAATAGTGCCGACTGATCCTCCGCCTTTTTTCAGTAAAAGCCAAGAAGACCAACATGCGGGCACCCACTCCTTATAAAAGAATCTATATGGGGGCCCAAAAAAGTATCCATTTATTCCGTATTTAAGAATGTCTGTTATAATATTTGACATGGTGGTATTGAACTGGCTGTTATGACATCCTCCAACAACAATAACTGGAAGTTCTTCACCATTTCTTAACTTGTACATATCCTTTAGTTCAAGACCATCAACCATTTCATCTTCTGTTTGAGCATCAGGAAGGAAATTTCCCCAATATGCAGGGTTTGCATGTCCTGCGAAATGAATGAAGCCAGAACCAGCGGTGATAGCATTTATGACATCAGGTTTGCCGGCGAAAGTGCCTGTTGACGTCCAGAGTTTCTCAACGTCAAAACCAATATCTTCAAGTAAACCTACTGTAACAGCTGTGGACAACTCTCCTTCATAAATACCTAGAGTTGCGGAAGAACTGCGGGCGGGAGGAGTTGTATCTCCAGAAATCACAAAAGCCTTCTTAAACCATGAATCATCAGCCGTTGTTTCATATGTAATAATCTTGTTTATCACGGTGTCTACTTGAGAGGAATACCTGCAGGGAATCCTGCCAACTGCAACATCAGGGTAGAAATCCATGACGTCTTTATTGAACCCG
>JAGLML010000073.1 GCA_023140035.1 Thermoplasmatales archaeon | reverse complement strand
CAATATATTTTCTAAAATTTGAATCAATTAGAACAAATACATCATTTTTTTCTACATATTTTTTCATTGATATCTACCAGAAAAATCAACCAAAGAACCAAAACTTAGATTTTCTATATTAAGTTGATCAAGCCATTTCCCCTTACATTTACAATCAAGATCTTCAAAAACTTTTGTATCTTGCAACAGGGAAAAATCCGCTATTGCATCGAGAAATTTTCGATCGCATTTGTTACAATTATGTGCACCTCTTATGATACCGCCGCCAGCAATGTCACACTGAATTCTTATATTTCCCGCTAATTTTTTACTTGTTTTCAATACTTCAACAACACTCCATAACCATGCAGGTCTATACTGTTTTCTTTTCCAAAGATATTCCACTACCGTATTACGTTGAACATTTGTTGGATTAAATGATATAGTATCAGTATATGTTTTGATTTTATCAACAGTACTTATGCTGTCGTTAACGGACTCTTTTTCTGTTAAAAACAGCGGTTTAATGAGCACATATGTTTTTAGTTTGAAGTTAAACTTTTTCAAAGTTTGAGCAGCTTTCTTGTATTTGTTAAATGTAAACCCCTTGTTTATCGCATGTTCTCGTACAAAATTGTTTGCCGTCTCCAGACCGCTTCCTATTTCAAACGCTTTAGACTGAAAAATTTCTTTTATGGCTGATAGCCTCTCATCCGTGATATACTCTGGCCTAGATTCAACTGATACTTTATCTGCCTTTTCAGCAAACTCCCTTAGGATTTTATTTCTAATTACAGGTTTAATTTCATTATTATCTAAAAAACTGCCTGAAGTAAATATTTTAACAAATTTTTCCCCAGAATAATTCTCCATAGTTTTATCGAACTGTTTTAACAAATCTTTATCCGATACCTTATCCCACAGACTGTCATTAAAATATCCGCACATGGTACATCCAGATTCAAGAGCCCATGAACAACCTCTCGTTCTGAAAATAATGACATAAGCATCTATTATCTTATCTTCCAGAATGTCTTTTTCGGACCAACATCGAACTGGTTTTGATGGATCGCGTATTCTGGGAGTAAAATCCCTTTTTAAGAGTTTACAGAGTCGTGTTAATTCGTTCATGTCTTTTTATCTTTCTTTCTGTATTTGAAAATTAAAGCAACGACGATCAATGATAGTATGAATACTATCACTTCAAATCCCGGAGTAGCACCAACATAACGAGGTCCGGGAAGAGATATTTCTGGAGGTTTTTCTCCACCTATCTCGATTGCATCACTGACCTTAAAATAATATGACTCATAGTCCACTATAGTATTGTTAAATTGCAATGGATAATTTGTAAAATAATAAATCACCTCTGCATATGATTTAACGGTAACGTTTTTGTTTTTTACCCATCCCTCATATTTTGGAGAGGTCACATAAAAATCATCGCCTTTAGTAATATTAATTTCATCTCCGTCATCAACGGTATAGTAAAATCTAATAACATCTGATCCAACGTCAAATTTGATATCAGTGGAATATGTCACTGCAGGACCAGGCGCTATTGTAGCTCCAATGGGTTCAGCAAGTTTAATTGCATCATTACTGTATCTAAAAGAGCCTTCTTCTTCTGTTATATGACCGCTTACATCTTTAGCAGTTATTTTGAAGGTATAGGTATTGTCTCCTGTTAAATTATCGGGGCTTTCGTGAGTATATCTAAAAATATTGTCGTCAAAAGTAAAATCTGCAGCTATTTGTTTACCATCTGGATCGAGTAAAGTAAATGATATGTCTTGTTTTTTCACTCCAACATTATCAATTATATGGGCAACAATACTTACTGTTCCACCTGGCTCTTGCATACCTGGCAATACAACAATATCGACTCTTGGTTTTTCTTCATCATAAAATGGCGGGTTAACAAGTATAATGAGCACAATAAGCCACGTGAAGATATAGATGGCATATGATCCAAACCATCCTTTTCGTCCGAAATCAGTAAGATCAATGTCTAGTTTGAGAAACAGATATTTCAACCATGGCATGTTGAAGACTCCAAGTAATAGAATCAACTCCCAGCGGAAAGTGCTTCCACTTAAAAGACTCCAAAAGCTAAATGATATAAGGGCAATTACAGAGCCAAAAAGAAACGAAATAAACAGTGTTTTGATATTTCTATGCTCTCTTTTTAAAAATTTTTCTTCATCAAACTTTGGTAATTTAAAGTCAAGTTCTTCTTCTGTTTTCTCTTTACGTTTCTTAGCCATACAGCGGTAGGATAATGATTCCTATTTAAAGGTTTTTTCCATATTTTTATTTACTTTTTTTCTTTGCTTTTGCTTCAGCTTTTGCTTTTTTCTTCTCTAGTTTTAATCGTTCCTTTTCAACATCGGCTCTTATTATTTCTTTCTCGACTTTATTTGAAGGCTGAACCTGCACAACCTCTTCTGTAACAGATATCCCTGCACGATATTTATATGTGAAGAGCAAAGCAACTATGACGTATATAACCAATACAAAAATTACCGGTGTTAATATCTTAGACGGTTCTGGAAAAATAACTCTAACAGCCAGCAACACTGAGAGAAATCCTAGACCTGCCCAGGCGTGATGTCTAAATGCTTGGTATTTTCTCTTGTATGTTGATAAATCCTTTCTAATCATGTTCTCATAAAAATTCAATGCCTTTAGGCAATTCTTTCAAATAGCTTTTAAAATCTGTTGGCCATTTCTTAGGATCTAAGCCTTTTTGCGCTAAAAATGCAATTGCCCATCGTTCAAGTCCAATGCCTGAACACCCACTCCAGAGTTCACTTTTCTGAGCTTTTATGTTGAATGCTTTGATGTATTTATCTCCAAGGATACTCAGGTTTAGAAATTCAAGCCATTCTGATTCTTTACGGTTGCCACGATAGGGCATATATGCTTCAAAATCGATGGTGCCAGTATCTTGTTGTGCGCTTGCATCACCAATTTTTCCTGCTTGCTGCATATACCAGGGAGTAACCCATGCCATGCGCCACTCGAGATCAAAAATATTGTTGAAAACATGCTTATATCTCTCCAATAGCTTCTCGCGAAGGTCAAGGAGCTGCTCCCTTGTTCCAATGTAAACTGGTTCGATGCGGTGAAATTCATCAACCCGTTCTATGCCGTGCCTCCCTCCAGATTCATATCTAGCAGAAACAGCAGTTTTATCAAAAACTAAGATTGGGAGGGATTTTTCTGATATTGTTTTCCCTTTAAAAGACCAGTAGATAACTGGACATTGAGCATAGCAAATCCCCGCATGTGGAGTGTTCAGATTCTTGTTCAATTCATCAAATGACACTTCCTTTGTAATCTTAGTGAGATCAATGAATCTCTGCCATTTTTCAACATCGCGAGTTGCTGGTTCTGCAACATAATAAAACTCACCCGGCATACCTTCCAAATGCCCGGTTTTCAACCAAATGTCAAAAGGAACTACTTGTGATTCTATGATCTCTTGAAAACCAAGAGGTTTCAATACTTCGTTTATGGCTATTTCTTCCATAGCCCTCAATATTGCTGCGATTTGAGGGCGATAAAACCATTTTCCCTTCGTAGGGCCTTGTTTTAGCCAACCAAGCTCGACCATTTCTTCTGTTGGATCTTTTGCCCAAACAGGTTTTTTCCTTTCTGATTCCCATATGGACTTCCAGAATTCCCCTTTTCCTTCATAATACTGGTTTTCAACCTTCTCTTCTACAAGATTAATCATTCTGTCAATATAATTTCTTCTCAAAGACTCTTCATCGACATTCTTTAAAATCATCGTTGCATGTTTTCCTTCTATTTTTAAATCAGCGAAGGGGATAGAAAATTCTTTTAGCGGTTCTTTTTCTAGTTCAAATTCAATTTTGTACTCTCTAACTTTAATACCTCTTCCGCCGCCAATATGATGCTTCCTACCAATTTCTAAGCTCCACGCCTTCTTGATTCGAGGTAAAAGATTGTGAGCTCGATTAGTACCACTAGTAACTATGTGTAATTCTAACAATTTTTCTCCTTTGAAATTCCAAGATATTTTTGCACCCCTATTCAAAACATTTTTATCAAAATCTGAAACAAATTTATCGATATCTTTTTCAATTGAAACTGCACTTCCACTCAAGGGAAAATCTGCCTTTAAATCAAATTTCATAGTAAAACTAGCATTACATACAAGTATTAATTTTTATCCACTATTTTCTCTGCGACGGAGATACATGCTAAATAGTCATCTAGCGTATGAATAAGCGATGAAACAGATTTACTTTCAATTAATACCTCAAGCCTATTTCTGTTCAACTTGGATTCAACAAAATTAAAATCATCAACTTTGATGGAACGAAGAACTTTCTCTGTTTTCTCTGAACTACTGTATTCAAAAATTAGATTACAAGACACTTTCATACTATCCCTTTAACTGTTGTACAAGAATTTTATCAACCTTTTCCAAAAACTCTTTTTCTTTTTCTAGAGTTATGGTAGCGCCTGCCGCAATCTTATGTCCACCACCGTATCCCCCTATTGCTAAAGTGATTTTTTTCATTGCACCTCCAAGATCCAATCCCTTCTTTACAAGTTTCTGATTACCTCTACAAGAAACATGGATTTCATCTTCTTTTTTTGCAATCGAAAACAACGGTTTTTTATCATCAAGAATATAGTTAATGGCAATTCCTGCAACAACACCGCCGAGTGAGGAACTATCGCTATAAAAGTACCTCATCCCTTCCGCTTCTCTTATCTCACCTTCTTCTAATTCTATGAGATGACCTAGGATTTTTTGTTTATAATCCTTTTCAACGGTTTTTGCCTCTCCAAAAGCATTACTGTCACCAAGACAGATTGATAGCCCAAGTCCACGATGACCATTCTTCCCACACGCATCTAGAAGATCTGCAAATCGTTCCAATTCACAACCTAGTGATTCAGAAAAATACCTTTTCCTGATAGCAATATCTAGAATAATTTTTTGGCAATCTGCTTTTATAAGTTTGAATAAAAGAAAAGACTGCAATCGTATCAATTTGTCCTTTTCTATATCATCTATTTTTGTATTTTTATCAATATTCAGTTTATCGAGAATTCTTTCAATTTCATCTTTATTGCCAGATAAGCCCTTGTAGTATGGATCAATTGAAAAATAGAGAGCATCAAATATCGAACCTCCGTAAAGTTTGATGCCCATATGTTCTTTTAGGAATCCCTTCTCCAAAGCACTTTCTAAAATTTCTTTATTAAAACCTCTGATACCACCAATATGTTGTTTATCGCCAATCACACCAGCAAGTGCCAAAGAAGATAAATCTTCATTATCAGCATTGAGTGTCTTTGCAAAGAAAGAGCTAAGCGTAGCACCAGATGCTTCATAGTTGCCATCAATTCCGCATAGGTTTGCATTTATCTGCAGAATATCTTTTCCAACTTCTGACTTAAGATACTGATGGTGATCAAAAATAATAACTTTGCATCCAATTTTTTCTATAGTTTCGATCTGCCCGCTACCCATATCAGAAAAGATGATTAGTTCATTTTCTTCTTTTGCCAGTCGTTCTAGCCCTTTATTGAAAGGATTTCTCATGAGAGTTGCATGAAAATCATAGCCTTCACGATAAAGAGCATTACATATTATGCCTGCAGCAGCAATTCCATCAGCATCATAATGAGAAACAACTCTAACACTAGTAGGCTTTGGCAAGGATGAAACAATTTCTGCCGCTTTTTTACTTAATTTTGAAATATCATCTGGCATGTTTAAAAGTAAAAACTCACACTATCTGAAAAAGATGGTGATTATTCAAACATCAGTTTTGCTTGGGCAGGGCTGTATTTCCAACCTTTCGGAAGTCTATGCTCTGCATGATAGTATTTTGTAAGACGACGTATTTTCGACTCAGTAAGATGTAAATTCCTTTTATTTTTCAAATCCTTTTTATTTGTACCAAGATGTTTTCTTAGCGTGAGTGCAGTTCGTATAAGATTTCTTAAATCTTCCGGTATATCGTATTTGATGTTGTTATTTTCCAGTATCTGCAAAATCCTTTTACCTGTTGCAATTTTAACATCTGGAATAGCATACTGGTCTCGTAAAATCATCCCTATCTCGCTTGTGG
>JAGLML010000072.1 GCA_023140035.1 Thermoplasmatales archaeon | reverse complement strand
ATCTCTGCGATATTCTTCAACTCTGGCATGATACTCGGAGGAATTCTCGCTCTAGTGTTTTCACTTGGATTGATAAAAATATTGCAAAACAAAACGGGGGCATATATGCTTAGTTTAAGCTCATTTGCTCTTATTGGGATAGGGATATTCCCTGAAACAGTCTATACACTACATTTTATTGTTTCAGCAGCTTTTTTTGTGTTACTTGCAATATCACTCCTAATAATTGGACTAACGATAAAACGAGATCGATCTGAACGCACTATGGGCATACTTGCAACTCTTTTTGCAATAATAGCTATTTGTTCGATTATTCTCTTAATACCATGGGCGGGTGTCGCAATTCCTGAAACATTATCTTGCCTTCCGGCATTCATCTGGTGCATGGTGTATGGAATAAAAATGACATTTGTATAGAGTCGCTTTTTATTCATTTTTTTAAAATGTACTAAAAAATCATAAAAATGAATAGTGCCCCTGCAATTACCGGCTGGTGAAACAGATAGATGGCTAACGAATGTTGGCCGAGCCATGAAAACATTGTAACGGGCTTGTATTTTGATAGATCAGGAATCTTAAATCTCCTTTCATTGCCCTTGTATAAGAAGTGTCCAAGTGCAATTCCAAACAAACAGGCGCCAAACCAGGGAAATAATGGAAAATAATCAATGGTATATTGGGCGATGTCAGATTGATGCAATCCAACTGCAAGGTGGAGAACTGTTGGGTTTTCAATTGTATATTGACCCATTATGATACCTGTAAGT
The DNA here is from genome assembly GCA_023140035.1 of Thermoplasmatales archaeon. Lineage (GTDB taxonomy): Archaea > Thermoplasmatota > E2 > DHVEG-1 > DHVEG-1 > JAGLML01. The sequence continues at coordinate 5,369 of JAGLML010000072.1, read as the reverse complement.
ATTATAAACGTTGCAAACAAGATGTTGTAGGATTTGAATTTAAGAAATGGTATGCTCAATATTATTGAAAAACCAATACAATGTAACACTCCAAAGATTATCGGTCTATCCGGTATGAATATCATCGTTATTACTGTTATAATCATACCAAGGCCAAATATTTTTAACCCACGCAGAAAAAGATGTTTGTTATATCTTTTTTCGTCGAAGGAAGGTTGATTGAGTTTCTTATTTTTGCTAACCACTAAACACATACCTAATAGGACAAAAAACATCGCAGGTACAATCTTTTGAAACTGATATACTTGGGTATTCATGGGAATGAGCCCAAAATAATCTAAATCCCACATTATATGAAGAAAAATCATAAAGATAATAGCAAAACCTCGAAGTACATCCAGTTCGATGAATCTACGAGAATGAGTTTGATATACTGGTTGAGTTAAGTTAGTCAAATCCATGGTGAATTACCTTCTCCTTCCACCTCTTCGTTTATACTGATAGTATATAGCGTGCCAAACTTTGTCACTGATTATATTTAAAGCTATCGTGTTAAAATGTCAAAATGAAAAAATCATATTCTTAGGGCCCAATCCTTCTTGTTGAAAGATGGAGTTTATATCGGGAAATAGTAATTCTAAAGTACATCTCTTATTATGTATCATATAATGGGATCTTAAGAATGGATTTTTCTAATATGTTGCTAATATGTAGTAAACATTTATATAACACAAGTTTCTTATTATATTGAAAGGGGGAAAAAGATGAGCGAAAATAGTTTGCTTAAAAGAGGAATTATCTTAATTGTAATTGTTTTGTTCTTTGGGGCAAATGTTACCTACAGTATAGGTGAGGAGAATGGAATTAATAGTGTTGTAAGTGCTGGAGATACTATTACAAAAATTATTTCTAGCGAGTCAGATGCAGCTACATCTAGGACTACAATCTATGACGGCAGCTTGTCAGGCTACGTCAATGATACCTCTATGAATCCAATAGAGGGAGCAAGAGTACGAGTGTACTTCCATGAGACATACGAAGAGAACTACACCGATTCCTCTGGATATTATCACGTTACCAACATCCCAATATGCTATTGTCTGAAGAATGCTACTTGTTCTAAGGAGGGTTACAAGACAGAGTGGGTGTTATTAGGCATCACAGAGAACACTACTTATGATTTTATCCTAATGTCTTTAGACCTGCATCCTGTTTTTGATGGTACGATGGGTGAGAATGGATGGTATGTCAGTTGTGTTACAATAACGTTTGTGTATGACCCTGAGGAAATCGCGGCAGTGTATTACACCCTAGACGGTGGGGAGGAAACGTTGTATACCGAACCGTTTGAAGTGTGTGAGGATGGAGTTCATGAGCTATTGTGGCGTGCTGTTGATCATGAGGGGAATTGGTCTGACCCAGCGTTAACCTACTTTAAGATTGACCAAACTCCACCTACAATAGACCTCACATGGGAGTCATATAATGAGAATGGAACATGGTATATTTTATTCACAGCAACTTGTGGTGATGCTACGAGTGGTATGGATAGAGTAGAGTTCTATCTAAACGATGGTTTGATGTTCACCGATAACGCACCGCCATTCGAATGGGTTATTGTGTGGCCACCTCTACCACCCAAATATTCTGTCAGAGGGTTGATTTGTGACAGACAATTTGATGAACAAAATGTCACATTTTATGCATTACTAGTGGTAATTAACGAATATTGGCCCTACTTTGAGTTTACTGCTATTGCTTATGATATGGCTGGAAACTCAGACTTAGAATTTGACTATGCTTATGAATGGAATAATAGAAAAATACATTTGTTAAAGTATTTAATATTTCCAAACAACTATACAGGGAGAATAGGCTTATTCTTCATCAACGCAGAATTTGAGGAAGGTCCTTTATAGATTCTCTCAAAAGATATGATATGAACTAATACATATGTTAAGAAAGGCTTAATAATTTCTGTTATCCACCAATTCTCGAGATAAGTTTTTTGGGTGGCTAAAAAACCTTTTATTCACTATTCTACTCACTACGTTGAAGATGAGTACATTAAAAATAGGTTGTAAGCCTCTCGACGATCTCCTTGGGGGCGGAGTTGAAAGCGGCATAATTACAAAAACATATGGAGAAGCTGGAGCTGGTAAAACAAATTTATGTTTACAAGCTTCCAGAGAATGTGTTGTAGCAGGAAGCAAGGTAGCATATATTGATACAGAAGGTGTTTCTGTAGAAAGACTGAAACAGATGTGTACTAATAATTATGATTACAAAAAAATACTAGACAACATTCTCTTTTTTAGCCCTGCCTCTTTTGAAAATCAGGAAAAGATGATCCATGATGCAATTAAGATAAAAGACATTGGACTCATTGTTGTTGATACAATAAACATGTTTTACCGCGTTAATTTAGAAGATGATATGGAAGGTGCAATGCGTTCATTTACAAGGCAAGTGGCAAATCTACAAATAGCTGCGAGAGAAAAGGATCTTTACGTGGTTTTGACTGAACAGGTATATACTGATAAAAACGGTGATATAAAGCCATTCACAAACAGAGACACCGAACATATGGCAAAAACGATAATCAAGCTAGAGAAGACAGGCATCGGAGAGAGACAGGCTACTATTGTGAAACATCGATCTCAACCTGAAGACAAAAAGGCTTTTTTTAAAATTAGTGCAACGGGTCTAGAGTAAAAAGTTGAATACTCGCATGTTGCTACTTAACTAAAATTATTTAACATAGATCATTATGTGATATTTTGGACAAAATGGAAGCAAGCGAAATAAGCTACAAAACCCTAAGACGAATTCAACAACTTGAAAAAACTTCTCCTTTGCTTACAAAAATTGATGTAAATTTTTATCATAAGCTTTCAGAGTATTTAAAAAATCTTGAGAGCGTTTTAGAACAAGAAGAGAATGCTCAAAAGATCAAACTCTTTAATGATGAAATTCAAAATGCGAAAAAAATTGCTTTTGGCATATACGAGCTAAGAGAAAAAAAGATAGTGCAAGCTGCACTTTCAAAAGTCCGTGGTGGAAAACCGGATTTAAAAAATGTGTTAGACATAGAAAAAAAATTATACGAGTCTCTTGTGGAACAAATTATTCTCTCACGTAAAAAAATCTTAGAAGAAAAGTCAGTAGAAGTTAAAAAAGATAAATCGAAAACAGTAACATTGAAAAAAGAAGAGATAAAAAGAAATACCAATCCCATTGTGAGAGTACTAGAAGATATACCAGAATTTGTTGGGACAGATATGAAAACGTATTCACTGCGAAAAAATGATGTTCTTACCGTATCAAAAGAAATGAGTGGCCCTTTAGTAAAAAGAGGTGTAGTAAAACAAATAAAATAGCACACCTTACATTTTTATATCACCTCCTTATTACCCATTCAATCGATTTGTGATTCATATGCAAAAGCCTCGGAAAATTAAGAGATACTGTCCATCCTGCAAAAAGCATACGATACACGATGTTGAAAAAATAAAAAAGAGAAAAGCCAGCGAACTGAAACAAGGCCAGAGGCGATTTAGACGAGTAATGAAAGGATATAGAGGATTTCCAAGACCAAAGCCAGAAGGCAGGGAAAAAACAAGCAGACGTGTAGCGTTAAGATACGCCTGCAGTGTATGTCATAAGATACATCAACCCCCAAGCATAAGGTCAAAAAAGTTTGAGGTGAAGGAATAAATTATGCAAAAACCAAGAAGTAAGTTCATTAAAGTAAGATGTAATGATTGCGAGAATGAACAAGTTATATTTGATAGGTGCAGTACTACAATATTGTGTCACATATGTGGCAGTAAACTCGCTATCCCCGGTGGTGGGAAGGCAAAAATAAAAGGAAAGATTTTAGAAACTGTTGAATAGGTATATTTGTATGTTAAAAAAGGATTACCCTGAAGAAGGAGACCTGGTTGTTGGAACAGTTATAAAAGTGCAGGGTTTCGGTGCATTTGTTTCTCTTGATGAATATCCTTACAGAGAGGGGTTTATTCACATTTCTGAGATAGCAACTGGTTGGGTAAAACGTATTCGTAACTACGTTCGAGAAAAACAAAAAGTTGTCTGCAAGGTAATGCGTGTAGATGCTGCAAAGAACCACATTGACCTTTCACTAAAAAGGGTAAACGATCATCAAAGGAGGGAAAAGATACAGGATTGGAAAAACAATCAAAAGTCAGAAAAACTTTTTGAAATGTTTGCAGAAAGCATTGAAAAATCTGTAGAACAGTGTTATAAGGAATTTGGTAATAATTTAATTAAAAAATATGGCTCTCTTTATGGTGCATTTGAAGAATGTGCATATGATTGTAACACTCTAAAAAATGATGGATTTGACGGTGGTTGGTTAAAAGAATTTGAGACAATATCAAAAGATAATATATCAATTCCATTTGTTGAAATCAAAGGTCTTATAATGATAACCTCGTGGGATCCAGAAGGTATCAAACATATCCGTGATGCTTTAACTCTCGCAGAACAAAGCGAGTACGAAGATGTGGAGATAGAAATAAAATATATTGGGGCACCTCGTTATCTTATAACAGTTAAAGCACCTGATTATAAGGTTGCTGAAGGTCAAATGAAAAAGGCTGTGGAGAGGGCAACAGAACGTATTAGTAAGTATAAAGGCGAATGTGAATTCAAGCGTGAACTAGAAGAATAATGTCAGAAATATTGTACTGTAAGAAATGTAATAGCTATACGCTTGATAAAATTTGCAGTAAGTGTAAGGAGAAAACCATATTGAAAAAGCCGGCAAGGTTTTCGCCACAAGACCATTATGGAAAATATAGAAGAGAACTAAAAAAATTGGAAAAGAAAGGATGAAAAATGGAAACTGTAACTGTTAGATATGTTGATAAAAAACCGAGGCTAAAAGATCCTATTTTTATAGAAGGATTGCCGGGTATTGGAAATGTAGGAAAACTAGCCGTTGAGCATTTAATAGAGACAACGAAAGCAAAAAAGTTTGCAGAACTGTATAGCAAAGATTTTCCACCACAGGTTTTTATAAATGCAGATGGGACAGTGAAACTGGTAAACAACGAGTTCTATTATCGGAAAGCAAAGAAAAAGAATCAAAGTGATTTGATCCTTTTAACAGGAGACTACCAGGGTCTATCTTCACAAGGTCAATATGAGCTTGTGGAGTCTATACTAGATGTAATAGAAGAATTAGGCGTCAAACAGATGTATACGCTAGGTGGATATGGCCTTGGACATGAAATAAAAGAACCAAAGGTCTTATTTGCAACTACTCATAAACATCTTGTTAAAACGATTAAAAAATATGGAGCGGTTTTCAAGAAAAACGAACCTGGTGGGGGTATAATAGG
>JAGLML010000071.1 GCA_023140035.1 Thermoplasmatales archaeon | reverse complement strand
AAAAAGTGAAAACGAAATTAAGTTAGAATTCATCTATTTTCGATAATAGTTTTAAGTTCTGATATATCATTTTTAACAGCTTCAACTTCTTTTAATTTTTCCAGCTCAACGACTTTCAATATCTCAGATAAATCTGCTGCCGATCTATAAACATGAACTGGTCTGCCTTTTCCTTTCTTTTTAAGATTCCGCTTTTTTACCCAATTATGTCTACGCAGTTCCTGCATTGCTACGCTAACTTCGGGTTGACGCAGGTTTGTCCCCTGTTCAACATCAGTACATTTACATTCATCGAATTGGGAAACAAACAGTAATGTCTTAGCAAGATTTTTCGGCATCCCTAGCTTAACAAACAACTGAACGGCCTTATCATCATCCTCGTCTAACATATATACGTTCTTTTTTTTCATTATTTCCGTCCTCCCCAAATATAAATCTGGTAAAAGCTGTTATACGTTATCTTAATTTAAATGTTTGGTATAAAATAATATTGCAACGAATATAACAAAAGATTAGTGGACTGATCTCATCTCCACGTTACTATATGGAATTAAAAAAAGAATTGGGGAGGAAAAAAGAGGAGGAAAAATTGGAAAGAACTCCCCTCTTCTCTCCATACTGGGAGGCAAAAAATCTCCTCACTAAATAATGAAGATGTAATTTAAAATAAATATGATTTATGGTACAAAATTTTGTTTATTCACAAAAAAGAAAAAAAGATAGGAGATATGGTTTTAAGACACTCCTAGTACCAAGAATAGCAGTACAAAAGCACTTGCGGTTTTCGTGGCTTCTGCTCCTTCGTCACAGGTTACAGTGACATTTATCGTTGTTGGGCCAATTCCAATGGGCATCGATCTTGCCGTTCCTGTGCCACCGTTAGCTGCGAGATTTCCAATATTCTTTGTTGTATCTCCGCCGAAGAGTATCAAACCACCCTCTAGTTTGATATTTACGTTAACAGTGTTTGCGTCACCATCACCGATGTTCGTAATCTTTGCAGCAACGCCAAATCCACCAGTTATTGATTCTATTTCTAAATCAGGTATAGCATCTTCTGTTGTGAATTGCCAGATGGGTCCTGGTGTTGATGCTCCATAGTTGTCCCATGCAATAATCTGCCAATAATAGGTTGTTAGAGTATCAAGTGTTCCAGGATCATACGTAGTGATAGTATGATTCCATGCAACCTGTGGTGGAGGACTAACAATACCAAAGTACACATCATATGTTACGGGATCACCATCTGGATCGCCCCCAGTCCAACTCAAATCAGCATCGGGATCAACATATGTTGCACCATTAGATGGAGAAGGATTACTTGGTGTGTATGGTGGAAGATTTGGAGCGGGAGAGAATGACTTAAAGGCATATGCTATCCCATCTGAACCGAAGGTTACACAGGCGATATTTGGCATTCCATCTCCACTAATGTCACCTAGTTGGATATGCATAACGTCATCAGCAGTGCTATAACTCCATGTAAGACTCCCATCGTACCCGTTAATCACATATACATTTTGATCGTCAGACCCTGCTATGACATCAAGCTGATTATCGGAATCAATGTCTACAACGGCGACAGAATTTATTTCTCCTCCTGTTAGATAGTTCCATAGTTCGTTTCCATTGACACCGTTCAAAGCATATACTTTTTTATCAGTAGATCTACCTGGGACAACAACATCAGGAGTATTGTCCCCGTTGAGGTCACCATGAGCAAGACTATGTACATTTGAGGCGATAGGCAAGGATTTTGTCCATAAAGAATTATGTGTGGAGCCATCTATCATTATAATCTGCATAGGATTAAAAGGCGTGATAGCAGCAGCAACATCAGGGACATTATCACCGTTGACATCCAATACTTCCACATGTTCAACGGCTTCAGGTGCATTATAACTCCATAGTATATTTCCATTTGAGCCATCTATGACAACGACTTTTTCACCACTTGCGCCACTTCCAACAGCAGCTACGACATCCATTGGACCAGAGGCATCCATCTGAGCAAGCTCAACCTCGTTAACAGCTGCACCAACATGACAGGACCAGAGTTGATTCCCGTTTAAACCATTAATACCATACACATGGCTGTCATCACATCCAGCGATAACATCGATGTTTCCATCGTTATTCAAATCAGCCACTTGTAAACATTTTCTATAAATCTGATTTCCTGGAGTATTGAATTGCCACATAACATTACCGTTATTCCCATATAATGCCGTTACCCGATCATCATCACCTGCAACTGCAACATCTACTTGCCCATTATCATTAAAGTCACCTGTTGTTACAGCATATAAATTCTCCGTACCAACCCAACTCCATAACTCAGTACCATCTTCTCCATCAATAGCACATGCCTTATCATCAAGAGAGCACACTGTGACAACATCCATGAACTGATCACCAGTTAGATCATCAATTGCCAGGGCATTACCATATTCGCCAAAATTAAACTCCCATAAAAGCGGAGATTGCACAGTTTTCAACGCCCATACCGACTTTCCAGGATTTGGAGGGCTTCCACTAGCCTCAGCACTCCCACCAGCTGCAACATCAACTATGCCATCCCCGTCAAAATCAGCACTACCCACACCTGCTATAGTACCAGCAACAGAATAGTACCATGTCTTGGTTCCATCACTAGCCTCTAAAATCTGAACCCTGTCATAGGTAGCAGCTATTATGTTAAGATTACCGTCACCTGTTACATCCCCAAAAGCAATATCACGAGCATATCCGTTGAGCAGTTCGGATGTCCACATAGGGGTGCTGGAATCTCCATCAAAAGCATATATGTAGAAATTTACCCATTCATTGCCAACTATTAAATCAAGATCACCATCATCATCAATATCCTCTGCAAACAGAAAAGCATCTGGATTCGCTGAAGCAGAACCGATCGTGTAACTCCATTCAAGACTACCATCTGCAGCATTACGAACATGGATCTCTAACACGCCTGGAGTAGAACCAGTAGTCACACCGAATACGGCTTCTAAAGAACTATCATCATCAATGTCTGCCATTATCACATTTTCTACTTTGTAAGACACTGTCTGCATCCATATCGTTGAGCCATCAATTCCATTTAAAACACCCTGATAGTTATTATAAGGTCCAGCGAGATATGAATGAGCAAAAGCAACATCGTCAATCCCATCGCCGTTAACATCTCCTGTACTTACGGCATTTACAAAGATACTTCCTATAAGTTTTGACCACAGCTGAGTACCTGTCTGTCCGTTTATTGCATAAACGTAATCATCCCAACAAGCAACAGCAACATCAGGGTATGCGTCGCCATTAAAATTCCCAATTGCAACATCTCCGTTTGTGTCACCCGTACTTCCAGGTGTGAAAATCCAAATTGAACTCCCGTCAGTGCCGTCGATGGCATGTACTCTTCCATCTGGTGTTGGTGAGCCTTTACCAGCACCAGCAACAACGTCCATCACACCATCATTATTTATGTCACCTATAGTCATCGAGCGCACACCATCATTTAATGAATAAGTCCAAAGCGTATTACCATTTGTACCATCTATAGCATATATTTTGGATGATTCATAATAATAAGTGTTATCATACTCAGCAGCTATTACATCCTTTACATTATCCCCGTTAAGATCAGCGGTTTCAACATGTTTAATATACAAATCCGAATCATAAATCCAAATAGGTTCACCAGATATATCATCTAATTTTACATTTAGAAATTCATGATTCACATTTTCCTGAGAAACCACTATACTAACTGGTAAAACTAGTAAAATTGCTATTAAAACAGCCTTCATCTCTACTCTTTTCAATACAAAATCTCTATCCATATTTATCTCCCAAATACAAATTTTATAACTTTCATATATAATATATAATAATTAAATTTATTTAAATGTTTTCTAAGATAATTGCGACAATTGCAACAAAAAGTTACTGTACTGATTTCATCGCCACATTAGAATATGAAATTAAAAAAAGAAAAAGGATTCTAGATTCTAAAAGTTTAGAATCCTGTTAAAAACTGGAAAAAATGTAAGCATCTGTTCCAAATAAGAAAAACGCTCTATGAGTTTCCCTAGAATTTGAAGAAATGGTGAACAGATAATATTTTTGTTATAAGGTGTTGTAAGCGAAACGTGTATTATACAATAATCGTCAAGATTGTCTTTGTTAACTATCTTTACATGTCCATTAAAATGTTTTTTTCGATTTGGAACTTCAACTTCCACGTCTATTGTAATAGAGCCATCTTCGGGTGTCAAATCCTCACCACTTGAAGGACTAAATGTCCATGTACCCCAATCAGGCCAAACTACTATTTCCCAATCGATTTCTGAACCAGGTAAACCAATATTTTCTATGGAAAAACTTCCAGTTACAGTAGATGATGGTTTTACGTTTGTCCAATACAATACTCCACTGCCATCAAGATTTGATCCTGAATTATCATCCCTGATGTCGACTATAACTCCTTCAATAACAGTTAATTCAAAGGGAAGATCATCGGGTAGTAAATACCATCCATCATATGATCCATCCCAACCAAAGTTCAAATGGTAAAATCCTTCGGTATTGTACCCATCTACCACTAAATTATGACCAGCATCCCATTGTTCATTGACAACAGCTAAATGTGCTGGAAGAGCATCCATCATATTTGCAGACAGGCGATTGTAAAGGTCCGGATCTGATTCATCTAACAATTCAATTCCCTCAAAATTAAATCGTTGATATGCATCATAAGCTTGACTAACTCCAAATGTTCCAGATCCTTGGGGGTGATATACTTGTGTTGCAGCAACCCCACATGCAAAATTTATTGCTGCCTTGTCGTTATCTGTGAGTTGGGTATCGTTACGCCAATGATCTACGAGCACATCTAAATAACTGTTTAATTCTGGGAAAGAAGGAAAATCATACATTTCATGATCATCATCTATCCAAAAATTATTGCCCGCATAGCTATGAAGATAGTCATCAGTATCATTAAATGCTATATTGTTTATTGTTTCGTGATAATTCAAAATTTGAGCCATAGCTACGGCTGGACATCCTGCAGCTCCCCTATCTCCTGATGCTATGTCTACAGGACAAAAATTGTTATACGGTGCATTTTGATGCCATTGAGTCTCTATCCATCCACCTGATAAAGTTTCTCCTTCTGGAGGCCATTGTTGAAAATAATCTATGTCAAGATATTCAGGTTCCTTAGAAAAAAATTTGTTCCAGTGATCTGTTCTCCTTTCGATAAGTTCATCGGGCAATTTGGGAATGTTGGCTAAACGTAACTCAATATCTGCAATTAGTAAATCTTTTAGTATACTATTTTCTGATATCTGATCTTCAAAAGAACTGTAAAATGAATATGCAATAACAGGTGGAAGATTTCTATATGCAGAAATTACAATATATCCTTGTGGCATTAAATGAAAGACATAAAACAATATTTTTCCTTCAGTGTTACAGGCTTCGTCCGTATTTGTTATAACATAATTTGTTCTTCCTAGTTGTATTAATTTCTTGTTTGCTACATTATTTGCAGAAATAATATCTATTTGATCTTCTTCAACTTGGAAAAATAGTGCTCTTGCATCACATATATTTGAGAAAAGACTTATGGATAACAGAAAAATTACAATTATCGAAGCTAAAGATTTTTTTGTTTTGTAATTTTCAGTCATTAGTTATCCACCATAACTAAATGTATTGAACGTATCGTATATAAACATTTATTTAAGAAATGAGATTTTAAAAAACAATAAGGTGTTAGGAGATTAACTACCTCTTCTCCGCTTTATTATCAAAGAGAGTATAAACTACATAACCATCATCATGTAAAACGCCATAAGCATACACATCGTCTTTTTTCCTCACCATGACTCTCACTCAAAATTGATAATAATAAAATCATTTAGATAATCATCGAAAAAAATAAAAAATTGAATAAATAGTCCATCAAAAAATTGATGAAACCGAAGGTTCTGCACTTTATGCAATAATGGATGTCGCAGGTAAACTTACAGATAAATAATAAAGATAAAAAAGATTATGAAGGCTTAGCATATGTCTAAAAAGACCGTAATCAAGAGATATGCGGATGTGATCTAGAGGTTATGATTAGGGCCTTCCAAGCCCT
>JAGLML010000070.1 GCA_023140035.1 Thermoplasmatales archaeon | reverse complement strand
CCCCAGATGCACCAGATATAGATGGCCTTACTTCTGGAAAAGCAGGAACAGAATATGACTATAACTTTACAGCTATAGATCCTGATGGAGACGATGTCAAGTACTTCATAGATTGGGGCGATGGCAACACAGAATGGACTGACTTTGCATCATCTGGTACGCCAGTAATAGTGAGCCATACTTGGGTTGAAAAGGATACCTATATCATCACAGCAAAAGCCAAAGACGTTTTTGATGCTGAGGGTCCAGAGGGAACCCTGGATGTAAGCATGCCAATGAGCCTAGCATTCAATTTCAACTTTAATCTGCTGAATTGGTTGTTTGAACGATTCCCTAATGCATTCCCGGTACTAAGGAACCTGCTAAGACTATAAATTTACCCTAAATCTTCTCTCTTTCTTTTTTCAACTTGTGTGTATACACGCGTTTATATCAGTCCAATCATATAACATTTGGTCCAAAAATTGTTTTTATCAAAACATTTAAATAACTATAAGATAATATAATACATAGTCAGAGAAAAAACTGACTAGAAATTTGATATTTGAGGTGACTCTATGGTTGCAGTTGTCAGGATTAATAAAAAAGGTTTTTTGGTAAAAATCAAAGAAGTTTCTGATGATTATCGCTATAAACCATATGATTGGGATGAAGACTAGATACAAACCTTTTTGAAATAGTGACCTAATCATCTAAAAGAAAAAGAGGACACAAGGATTTTAGTTAACAATGTAGAAATAAAATCAGTCTGGTTTTGTTATGGAAGGTAGTATTTATATATTATACAATCTATTTGAATAGGTACGGGAGAATAATGTATTAACTTATTAGATCAGGAAATGGAGGATAATGTGTGAAATGTGTAGATGTGAAAAAATTAATAATATTTGTTATTGTTATTGCACTTTTCTTAGGAATTTTTAACAATTTTGGCGTTGCGAATCAAGAAGATCAAAATATCAGTTACGAAAAAATCTACAATATTTTATCACATAAAGAATCTAGAAATGAGAAACTTGAACAAAGTGTCGAAAATCTATTGAGGAATTATGCAGGAGAGGAACTAGAGTATTTTGAAAAATCATCGATAAGAGATTTTGCTTTTGTCGATGATAAAGTTCGATTAGAAATAATTCTATCAAGTGAAGATGAACTAGGTTCATTGATAGCATTTGATGAAAATATTAAGATTGAGAATCATTATAAATCTTTAGTTCAAGTTTTAATCCCAATTAATCTTATAGACAGCCTATCTGAAGAAGAATATGTTCAATGTATCAGAAGTCCTGTTAAGCCTCATCCTCTCGATATCATGAGTGAGGGAGTTACTGTCATCGGAGCTAATTTAATTCATAACGAAGGAATTTATGGCAGTGGGGTAAAGATTGCAATCATAGATTTAGGCTTCCAAAATTATTACAATAATCCAGAACTACCATCTGCACGCATTGCAGAAGTTCAGTCATTTAGAGCAGATGGCGATATTGAATGCGGTGAAAAACATGGCTGTGCTTGTGCTGAAATTGTATTAGATGTAGCGCCACAGGCTGATTTATATCTCTACAACTTTGATACAATATCTGAGTTGAATAATGCAGTATCTCATGCAATTTCTGTCGGTGTTGACATTATAAGTTTTTCAGTTGGTTTTATTTGCATCAACGATTACGATGGCATTGGATATTCCTCAATAGGAGATGTATGTGGCATAGTTGATAATGCTCGAAATAACGGCATATTATTTATTACTTCGATAGGGAATTCAGCCACTAGACATTATGAAGGATATTTCACTGATGGCGATGGAGATGGTTTTCATGAATTTAATCCCCCATTTGAAACACTAGTTTTAGAATATATTCCTACTGGAGGACTTGTTCATCTTGGATTAAGTTGGAATGATTGGCCTAGTTCAAATCAGGATTATAATTTATATCTATTTGATAGTAATTTAAACTTAGTTGGATGGTCGGAAAATACCCAATCAGGGACACAACCACCAGTAGAATCTATCGGTGGATATGTGCCATATGGTGATAATTATCAAGTCGTTATTCAAAGATATTCAGCAACACAGAATGTTCATTTTGAACTCTATAGTTTCACCAACAATTTTCAAACATCAAATCATCCTGAAAGTAGTTTAACATGTCCTGCTGATGCGTTTGGGTCAATGACAATAGGTGCTACCTACTGGCAGGATGATTCATTGGAAAGCTTTAGTTCAAGAGGACCGACAAACGATGGAAGAACAAAGCCAGATGTTACAGCTCCAGATGGGGTTTCAACATATGCATATCCTAATCCCTTTTATGGAACTTCAGCATCAGCACCACATACTGCTGGTGCTGCAGCATTATTAAAGAGTGTTGATTTTTCTCTTACAGCAAACGAATTGCAAAATAAATTAGAATCAACGGCATTAGATCTCGGTCCAGGAGGGAAAGACAATTTATATGGTTCTGGAAGAATCAATGTATGGGCTGCATTTAACACTATTAATCAACCTCCAAATGCCGACTTCACCTACGAGCCACTGGACCCGACAACACAAGATAGCATTTTTTTCAATAGTACTTCCTATGATCCTGACGGCAGTATTGTAAATTGGACATGGGATTTTGGAGATGGTAATGTTTCATATGATGCGAATACAATACACCAGTACGGAGATGATGGAATATACACAGTAATGCTGTCAGTTACAGATAACCATGGTGCAACTGATACATTTTCAGATGATGTTACTGTGCTTAATAATCCACCAACTGCACACATAGATTCTATAAATCCAAATCCTGCAATATATGGAGAAACGGTGTTTTTCGATGGTCATGGAACAGATACCGATGGAACAATATTTGCTTGGCAATGGAATTCTAGTATGGATGGACTTCTGAGCACCCAACCATCCTTTAATACCAGTGCAATATCACTTGGAATGCATACCATTTCTTTTAAAGTAAAAGATGACGATGGGGAATGGTCACAGGATGCAACCCAAATTCTGATTATTAATGATCCACCAATAGCTAATTTCATACATACTCCATCCATTCCAACTGTAAATGATGTAGTTCAATTCAATGATACTTCAATTGATCTCGATGGAACCATTGTCAACTGGACATGGGATTTTGGAGATGGTAATGTTTCATATGATGTGAATACAATACACCAATACTCAGATAATCTAACCTACAACGTTACATTAACAGTGACAGATAACGATGGTGATAGCAGTTCCATCACAAAACAAATCGTCACAAAAGAAACCTATATTATACCTTTGGATGGTAATGAAACAACAATAGATTTACAAAACGAGACAGATATTATTGTTGCAATAAATACAACAGCTTCTACAATCATTAACATATCAAAGTATTCTGGAAATCCAACAGGTGAAGACATTTCAGGTAATATAACTTCTATTGGTAAATATGTTGATGTTGAAGTTGAAAATGAAAGCACCATACTCTGGCCCGTAAATATCACCATTTATTATACTCAAGATGATTTGAATAATTCTAACATTGATGAAAGTCAATTGTTAGGTATCTATTTCTGGAATGATGCTACAGGGGAATGGCAACTTTACAATAATACTGGTGTAAATACAACTTATAACCAGAGTGGATATGAGGGGTACTGTTGGGTTAATGCTTGGCATCTCACACCACTCGCACTTGGAGGAGATAATGAATCTCCGTCAAAAGTAACAGGTTTAACTGTAACTGATGCCAAGGATGGAAAACTTAGTCTCTCCTGGGATGAAGCAACTGATAATATAGAGGTTGAACATTACAGAATTTATCGAGATAACGAATTTTTGATAAACAGAACAACTACTTCTCATCAAGACACTGGCTTGACCAATGATCAATCATACACTTATCAAGTTTTAGCAGTTGACACATCTGGAAATGGAGGAGAAAAATCGAATTCTGAAAGTGGTACGCCAACCAAAAGTGGTGGAGGCGGTAATGGAGGTAATGGTGGTGGGGACGGCAATCCTCCTCCACCCCCACAAAATAGCATTCCAATTGCTAATGCAGGTGGGCCGTACTATAGCTTTGTCGATAGTGAATTAGAGTTTGATGGAACGCAAAGTTCTGATTCAGACGGAAATATCACTTCGTGGTTCTGGGTTTTTGGGGATGGCACTAACGGAACTGGAGAAATAATTACACATATATACTCCAGTCCAGGAACATATACTGTTATCTTAATAGTGTCAGACGATGTAGGTGCCGAAGGTTCCTATGAGACTACTGCTGTTATAAGTCAGCCAAACAGGATACCTTCTACCCCTGATGTCGATGGGCCCCAAGATGGAACACAAAACACTGAATATACCTATACAGCTGTATCTACAGATGAAGACAATGACACCATACAATATCACTTCGATTGGGGCGATGGAACTACAAACACAACAGAGTTCCTACCAAATGGCACGGCAGCAACGCAAACACATATCTGGACCGTTGCAGGGAAATATACAATAAGTGTTCAAGCGTATGATAATCAAACACCTTCAGATATCACAAGATACACGGTCTTGATAGATGCCCATATAGTAGGAGATATCGGATATATTACTGACGATGACGCCGATAGCATCTATGATACTTTCCACGGTAAAAACATAGAGACAGAACTTGGGCAAGAAGATGGAAAATACTTAATTGATACTAATGGAGATGGAGATTGGAATTACACTTATGATCTTGTAGATGGTTTAGCGACTTATAAGAGAGGAGAAGATGAAATTCCTTGGATAATGATAGTAGTGATAGTTATAGCAATAGCAGTAATAGCTATCATTGTATATCTTTACAAGAAAGAATATTTCTGAAAGTATAGATCTGAAGGAGGAAATATGAACAAAAAAATAATGATAATTGGAATAGCTGTTCTGCTCTTGTCCGTTGGGTTGAGTGGATGCACAACTTCCGATAATAATAAGGACTCTGCAGATACTAACATACCACTTACATCGCATTCAATTATTGGACAATGGGATATGGAAGAAGGAGGAGTTATGGCATTTTATGAAGATGGAACAGTGTCTTTTATGAGTGGGACTTTACAGTATGACGGAACATACGATACAAAGGATAACTTACTAAACATAACTCTAGAAATTTCAGGAGTTAAAAACACAGAAGTATATCAATATGAATTCAGAGATTCAGATACACTTGAGATAGAAATATCTGGTGGCTTAACTATTTGGTGGAGAAAATGAATAACCATCTTGATAAATGTTATTAAATTGTAGATTTGTAGGAGACAAAGGTTGATTCACATTAAATGCAGGGCATGCGGTTGGTCTTTACCTTTTTCTAGTAAAGGAAATGAAGATACTGTTAAGAGAAGAGGAGACAGCAAATTGGTATGTCCTAATTGTGGTAAAACATTGATACAGACGGGTGGTAAGGTACAAAAATGGAAATAATTAAAGGTGTTTTTTAACCGTAACTCCCTATGTTCAGGGGTAAAAGTAGGGGAGAAAGGATACAAAAAAGAATGGATAACAGTTGTACAACAATCCCTTTATAGGCAGTAAAACAAAATAAAAGATAATGAATAAATGTTTAATAGGTTCACTAGTGATTGTAATATGGCTTATGACCGTTGTTGGGCTGATATTGCTTCCATTTTTTCTAATGTAACATTCTTAATCTGAGCTTACCATTTGTAGGATTTAACTCCCTATGTTCAGGGGAAAAAGTAGAGAGTGAAGATTTTTAATAAGGGGAATGTTACAAAATTATAGATTTGCAGGATAAATATTTGCAAATAAGAATTTATTTATAATCAATTATATTTAACAAATATTGCAATTTAAAAAATATTTTTAATCTAAATTTTAATCAATATATTTATATTATTTGAACGTATTGTGGTTACAAAATACCATTAATGGGAGGACTAAAATGAGCGAGGTTTCGATTAAGGAAGCTGTTGTATTTGGAATAACATTTGTTCTTGTTTCTGTGGCATTTATACCTGTTGTAAACGCACAATTCGTAACAATTTTCAAAAATTCTCCAGAAGAAAAAATCGGTAATGATAAAACGGTAAACCCAGCAAATTTCCCTCCTTTAGGAAATTGCAACCTTTTTATAAAATTGCCAACAAATTT
>JAGLML010000007.1 GCA_023140035.1 Thermoplasmatales archaeon | reverse complement strand
TAGAAGTATATAAAAATCCTGAGATAGTGATCCAAAATATCGTGGCCACATCTGATCTAGGAGGAGAGCTTAACCTTAGCGAAGTAGCTATATCTCTTGGTTTAGAAAACGTGGAATATGAACCTGAACAATTCCCCGGACTGGTTTATAGGATTAGAGAACCTAAGGTGGCCATGTTGCTGTTCGGGTCTGGTAAAATAGTCTGTGCAGGTGCAAGAAAGATAGAGGATGTGTCAAAAGCGGTAGAGAAATTATCAGAAGAGCTCACTTCATTGGGACTTCTTCACTAAATACAAGTATAAAAAATTAAAAGAGGAAAAATTAACTGATTCAGGCATTCAACTAGTATAGAGCTTATATCTTTCTTATTTAAAACATCAGCAAAATAACCTGTTTTTCAACATCTTTAAATACTAGAGTTTTCGATTTTTCCATTATGTCATATAAACTAACCAAGGAAACAGTTCAGAAAATTAGAGAAGAAGTCCTCAAAGGCAAATCCAAATACAGGGTTGCTAAAGAGATGGGGCTATCAGAGTTTGTTGTCTACAGCCATACCGCAGACCTGCCGAGTATCAACCTCGGGGAACCGTGTATTAAAGGTAGATCCCTTGAACTCCTCCATCAATTACTGGAGGAAGGTTATGTCCATTCAAACATTAATACACACTATATACTTCGGAAGCTTAGGAAGTATCTTCCTATGATTCAACGAACACAGATAGAGGGAAAAGCGATATATTACCTCAGTGACAAAAACAAGGTCGCCTTGCAAGCAATGATAAAAACAAAACATTCTAAGATCATCAGCTATCAGGAGCTTAAGAGCATCACTAAAGTTTTTGGAGTAAATCTGGACAATGGAGAAAAGCAACATTATGTCAAGTTTAAGGACCGACGAGCTTTCCCGATAATACGTAAAAAGACAGGTGGATTTCTTTCAAGTCATCGGAAATCACAGGCAAGTTTGGATGATTTTATAGGCAAAACAGGCTTCCTTCGTAAAAACTGTTCAGAAAAACGGCAGAAAGTACAACACCCTCAACGTGATTCTCTCCTTAAAAATATTGATTCCTTCGTAGAATTTTGCATTCGGAACTACTGGAAAGCAGTAGTTCCAAAAGCACCTGTCAAACTCACAAAAAACAGCTAAAATGCTTTAAAATAGTAGAAAACTATTTTCTATTTCAATTTACAATTATAATAGCCATTTCTTTATAAAATATTACTACGTTATCTATAACGATTTAAGCTATACCAGGGCAATATATGAGATCAAGATATAGACCCCCTATTAAAAGACGATACTTTCATACAAAACCTAGAATCGATAAGAGGGACATGACAGTTCTAAAGAGGAAAATTGAAGTTATAAAACAAAAAAAGGGCAAAAAAGAGATTGAGGAACATTTTCTTTAATTTGTTATCTGTCCGTAAAAACTAATTTAGTATCGCCATAAAGGCTAAATCCATCATTTTTCAGACTTTCAAAGTCCACGGATGTTACAATGTTCCCTTGCCTCTATCTTTTTGCTGTTATACAAAATTTTATCTTATTACATCTATTTTTTCATATTTCTACTTTTATAATCCTTTATAGCTTCATGTAATGCATCAGCTGCCAAATTAGAGCAGTGCATCTTTTGAGGCGGCAAACCATCAAGTTCATCAGCAACGTCGTTTCGCGTTAACTTTATGGCCTCATCAACATGTTTTCCTTTGGCAAGCTCAGTTACCATGCTACTTGTAGCGATAGCCGAACCACAACCAAATGTTTTGAATTTTATATCGGTAATAATATCATCTTTTACTTTGATAAATATCTCCATAACGTCTCCACAAATTGGATTTCCTACTTTTCCATATCCATCAGGATTTTCCAAAACGCCGACATTTCTTGGATTCATAAAATGCTCCATTACCTTTTTGCTATAACCTACTCCGGCCATCATCAATTTCCTCTTTCGTAATCGTCGATAGACAAATTATATTTTTTAATTCAATATACTAAGCCTACTTAATCTTTACCAACAGTTCTCCTTCCCAGATGGCAGTTGAATTTTTGCGCGTCACCTTTTAAAACGAAAATCACAGCAACAGCAAATAAACGTTTTATAGACTTATTGTATCCCCTGCCATTATGTACGATTTACTCTTTCAGGCCGTCATTCCATTTGTTCTTTCAGCTTTTATCGTTATTCTTATAATGTTCATTGCAGAACGCTATGGCACAAAAATTGGTGGAATTTTTGGTACCCTTCCTTCTACCATTGTCATAGCATTCCTTTTTATCTCATTAAATAAAGGTATTGATTTTGCATCCCAGTCAGTAGCTGTTGTTCCTGCGGAGTTGGGCATCAATCTTATTTTTCTATTTCTATTTTCTCTCCTTGTACATCGCTCCATTTATGTAGCTTTCGCAGGTTCACTAACAATGTGGGCACTATTGTCTTCACTGCTTTTTTTTCTTAATATAACGAATATATTCGCCTCTCTTGCGATATTTATAGTTTCTCTTGGTTTTACGTTTACATTTCTTGAACGTTTCAAAAAAGTACCATCAATTGACAGAGTTGTAGTTCATTATACTCCAATGAAAATAGCGCTTCGCGGTCTAATCGCAGGGACGGTGATAGCAATTGCAGTTTTACTGTCAAATGTAGGTGCAGTGCTTAGCGGGATATTTTCTGTGTTCCCTGCAATTCTATCATCAACAATGTTGATTTCTGTTAAGGAGCACGGTCCAGATTTTGCAGTTGGCTTGGCGAAGTCCATGGTATTTGGAATTCCCAGCGTTTTAAGTTATGCAACCGCAATCCATTTTCTCTATCCTGTGTATGGTATTATATGGGGCAGCATATGTGCTTATGGTATCTCTCTTGTTGTAACACTGGCTCTTTTCAAGCTTCGTGTTAAAATAAGATAAAAGCGACTTTTTCACTGTTTCTTTGCGTAACGATACTCGATATTGCAGCTACCTTCAATACTCACCATACAAGGGCCAACAGGAGCATTCGGTATACATTTTTTCCCAAAAAGAGGACATTTCTTAGAGGAAATAATCCCTCGTAGCACGTCCCCACAACGACATCCTTTTGGTTCAGTGAATTCTTTATTTCTTAGTTCTTCAAGATCATCTTCATATCTTTTTCTCGTGTCATATTCCTCAAATTTATTCCGTAATTTCAAACCCGACCTCAGGATAACAGGAAAACCCCTCCATTTTACATCCATAGGTTCAAAAACCTCATTGATAACTCGTTGAGCCTTAATATTCCCCTCTTCTTTTACTACACGTGCGTATTCATTTTCAACTCTTGCTTCTCCATTTTCCACCTGCTGGGCAAGCATCCAGACGCCCATGAGAAGATCGATGGGCTCAAAACCAGCAATTACCTGAGGAACCTTGTATTCTGTAGAAATAAATTCGTATGGTTTCGATCCAATAATTGTCGAAACATGCCCTGGTTCAATAAAACCATCAAGTTTTAATTCACCCATGTCAAGGATAGCTTTTAAGGCAGGCGGAATTACTCGATGACAACCTAAAATCGAGAAATTAGAAGGAGGATTTTTGAGCAAAACCGAAGCAGTCATAGGAGTAGTTGTTTCAAAACCGACGGCCATAAAAACAACGTCTTTATCCTTATTTTCTTCAGCAAAATGTATAGCATCCTCTATCCCATAAACAGTTCGAACATCCCATCCATCTGTCTTCATGCTTTGCAGCGAATCTTTTTCTCCTGGAACTTGTATCATATCTCCAAACGTTGTAACAATTTTTCCCTTTCTCGCAAGAAGTAATATCTCTTCAATTTCTTTGGGAGTTGTAACACAAACAGGACAACCTGGACCTTGACCAATATTTATGCCACATTCCTTAAATAAAACATCTAAACCATGTTTTACTAAAGTATCTTGATGTGTTCCACAAACATGCATAAATTTGAGATTTACATTTAATGTTTTTATCTTTGAAACAATCTCGTTAGCAAGTTTTTTATCACGAAGTGAAAACACTACGCCTCCTCCTCCTCATAAGATAACATCTCTCTAAATAAATCCAGTGTTTCATTAGCCTCTTTCTCATCTAATACTTGAATTGCAAAACCAGCATGAACTAAGACATAATCACCAATCTTAACATCTACGAGAGACACATTTGCCTTGCGTTTTGTCTCCTCTCCGTAGTCGATGGATGCATATTCTTTCTTCTTATCGATTGATACTATTTTACCGGGAATTGCTAAACACACAATCTGACTGTAGTTTAGGCAATATTATAAACTTTACTTATAAGAATTGTAATATCGGTTGTTTAACCACCAAAAACTATCTTGATTAGCCACATAATCAATATTCCACATATAAAAACGAGCATGGTTGCCATCGATTTTTTGATGTTCAGTTCTTTTTTTATTTCAGGTATTAAATCCGTAGCAGCAATATAGATGAAACCACCTGCTGCAAAAGGTATTAAAAACACAACAGCTTGTTCAACACTATTAGAAATTAAGTATCCAACAATGCCGCCAATAACAACAGTCAAAGCAACTGCAAAATTAAGAAGTATAGCTTTCTTTTTTTCAAAACCTCCATAGATTAAAACGCCAAAATCTCCGATCTCCTGCGGGATCTCATGTGCAGCAATTGCAACTGTAGTGGTAATGCCCAATGGTATGGATACAATAAAACTTGCGGCTATGATTAAACCATCAATAAAATTATGTACAGAATCCCCTATAAGATTCATATATTGAAAAGTGTGTACATCGCATTTTCCTTTGTGACAGTGCCTCCAATGCAAAACCTTCTCTATGATGAAAAACAGAATGAAACCTACAAGAACAAAACCTAAAATATCTCCTCCTTCACTACTTTCAACAGCTTCGGGTAGTAAATGAAGAAAAGCGCCACCCATTAATGCACCAGCAGATAGGCTCACTAGAACAAGTAATATTTTATTTAACAGGTGCTCTTTCATCGCTAGGGTAAAAACACCAACAAAGGCAATAAGTGCAATTACAAACGTCGTTAAGACAATATATGCTAGACTAATCACAGTACTTTCTCCTCGAATCTTTTTAGGTAAATTTATCGGCTCTTTTAAGTCTTTTTAGTTTTATAATTAATGTTATCTCTCACTAAATCATGTCAATGCTTTTTCTTTAAACTTACCCTTCTTTCAAATAGGATGTCTTATGTTATTTTTCCCCTATAGAGCTTTTATGATAGATTTGAAATCTTGCGTCAAAACATCTTTCATATTGGGATTATACACAGCAGCCGCAGGGTGGTATAACGGAAGTATCCTTGCGTCAAAAAGTAAGTTTTTAATGCGAAATATCTTCCCATGAATCTTTCCTATTTTCTCTGCCTGGAAACCAAATTTCTCAAGAACATATGACGATGCAAAATTTCCAAGAGTAACAATAACCTTTGGTTTAATTGCCATAATTTGTTTGTCTAAATATGACGTGCATGTTTTAATCTCATCTCCTAAAGGATCTCTATTTTTTGGCGGTCGACATTTCAGAATATTGGCTATGTATATTTCTTTTCTTTCAAGCCCTATAGAATACAATAGTTCGTCGAATATCTTACCTGCTTTGCCAACAAATGGTATACCCTGCATATCTTCATTATATCCAGGAGCTTCGCCTATAAACATCACTTTAGCAGTAACAGCACCTTCTCCAGCCACAGGATTGTTTCTTGTTTTCCATAAACCACATCTTCTACAATTTGTAACGTCTTGCTCTATCTGCTTTATTTCTTTTTCAATTTTAGATAATGAAATCATTGCTTTCTCACCTTCTGCTATCGTTTCCTAAAATTTAAAACATAGCTTTCTCAAGGATCTTTCCAATCAATAGCAAAAAACAATGGATTTAATGAAATATTTTTAAATACTATAATATTCTCTTTAAATTGTATTGAAATGAAAAAGGAGAACTGTCCTTTTTGTGCGCATAGATGGATAAGAAATTCAACGGAATCACCCATAACATGTCCTAACTGCCATAGAAGATATTACGACAGAAGGGAATTGGAAGAAAGAAAGAAAAAAGAAATATTGGAGAAATAAAGTTTTTGTCATTTAACATTACAAAAGTCAGACCAGTCTTTATCTGAAAGAGCTTTCTGATATGAATTAAAATTTCTTTGCTTACGCTTAAATATTCCAAGAAATTCCATAACACCAATTCATTCTTTGTACGGTATTAAACATAGAAATTTCAGAGTTTCTTTACCTGTATTTACAAATTGATGCCACCCCATTCCTGGAACAAAGATTGCATCCCCTTTTTCAAAGGTTTTCTCACCGGTTTTATCTCTAGTAACACCGTTTCCTTCTAAAATAAATACTTCGTGTTCCCAGTCATGCTGATGCAATGGGGTATATCCCCCTGTTTTAATTTCAAAAAGGCGCATGGCAAAATTCTTGGCTCCATCTTTTTTTGTAATAAGCCATCTCAACTTCACATCTTTTATTCCCTGCTCGTCAGGTTCTTCTAATTCTACTTCTGTATGATGCACATGTTTCACAAATATCACCCCATTAGATCTGTTTTAACTTAATTCTAAATAGTTTTTAGTCTTTATGATAATTTTCAATAACTCTATGTAATGTATTGACTGCAAACGTGGGACAATGCTCATGTTCTTTAGGATCACCATCTAAAATCTCGAGTAATTTTTTGCTACTAAGATTATTAAGAAATATAAAAAATCTTTCATTTCAAAAAAACTAGAAATAATGGAGTAGCGATTACCTATAATTCCCGGGTGAAAAAGTGAAAATAAAAGACATAAAAGTTGGTGTACTAAGAATAGAAGGAACAAACTGTGAACAAGAATCGTACGATGCATTCAAAAGATTAGGAGCAAATCCTGAATTCCTGCATTTGAAACAATTATTAGATATAGATTGTAACGAGGATGAAAAAAGGGATGTCTTTGACTACCAATGTTTGATGATACCTGGAGGCTTTTCAGCTGGTGATTATATCAGAGCAGGAGCTATATTTGCTGCACGAATCAAAAGCAAATTGCAAAAAAAATTAACAGAATTTGTAAAGCGAGAATATCCAATACTAGGTATATGTAACGGCTTTCAAGTATTGATAGAACTTGGATTGTTACCAGGGGTTAATGATGCTGCTAGTTCTTCACCTGAAGCTTGCTTGTATCTTAATGATTCCAATCGATTTGAGTGCAGGCCAACCTTGCTTAAGCATGAAAGCAACGGTAAATGTATTTTCACCTCAAAAATCCCTAAAAATGATATTAGATTAATCCCTAGTGCCCACGCTGAAGGAAAATTGTTATTCCCAATAGAGCGACAAGAAGAATATCTAAAAAAACTAGAAGAAAATGATCAGATCGTATTTCGTTATGTTGATTCTGATGGCAATTATGCTGGGTATCCATGGAATCCAAATGGATCGATCTCAAATATTGCAGGTATTTGCAATAATCATGGAACTGTATTTGGTATGATGCCACATCCAGAAAGAACGTTTTATAAACATCAACATCCTGATTGGACAAAGACTGGACTTGGTAATCTAATGGGGGATGGTCAGGCAATATTTGAATCTGTTTTGGACTATATTTCTAAAAGGTTTTGAAATGCCGAGTGTTGTGACCTGCCTATTGAAACATAACGGTAAACTTCTTATTTTAAAGAGAAGTGACAAGGTAAGAACATATAAGGGGTTATGGGGTGGTGTGGCAGGTTATGTTGAA
Organism: Thermoplasmatales archaeon; assembly: GCA_023140035.1. GTDB lineage: Archaea > Thermoplasmatota > E2 > DHVEG-1 > DHVEG-1 > JAGLML01. The sequence goes on along the minus strand of JAGLML010000007.1, from coordinate 10,917 downwards.
GAAGATGAAACTCCCTATGAAACTGCTGTCAAAGAAATCAAGGAAGAAGTGGGCATTGAAAGAGGTAATGTGCGATTGATTAAAAAAAGTGACCCAGTGAAATTTACAGATTGCTATAATGGGAAAAAATACGACTGGATAATATATCCATTTTTATTTACTATTGAAAAAGATATCAAAGTGAAAATAGACTGGGAGCATACCGAATTTAGATGGATTCTTCCTTCAGAAATTGAGAAATATAATACTGTTCCACACCTTAAAGAAATTGTTTCAAAAATTTTCGAATGAATGTATCGGATGGGGAAGCGTGGAGGAGGTAGTGAGGAGAGAGAGAAAAAGTCCCCCATCCGTTGAAATATATATTAATTTATGAGTATATAAATTTTTTTATATAAAATTATGAAGTATTGAGGAGTTATTGCTTTTTATCGAGCATATCTAATATGATTTCAATTTTAGAATAGGTTTTTTCAATAGGCTGAGCTGTATCAATAATATACCAACCCTTAGCTAGATCTAAGGCCTTTTCCCTAACCTCGACAAGAGCATCATATGTCTCAAACATCTCCGTTTCATTTCGCCTACTAATTCTTTTTAGCAACTCCTCTGGAGATGCATCCAAAAAAAACATATACTCAGAAGTGGGAACCAACTTCGCAAAAACTTTATATGCTAGTCTGCCTGAAACTTTTGGAAGATAGGCAATCCCCATGAGATATCTAACAATAATAAGTGCATCATGCTTAGGTTTGCGATAATAGATTCTAAGTGAACGAAGGACATCCAAAGCATAGAAAATAGAGGCCTTCAATCGATTAATTTTACCTTTTCCTAAGAGTGCTTTTTTTGCTTTTATTCCATAAAAATTATCTGACTCAGGATGGGAGCGAATAATAACCTTTTCACCTTTTTGTTCGTATCGATAGCTAATTAATTGAGCATGAGTATCTTTACCGACACCGTCAAGTCCGTCAACTATTATCAAACGCATGTAACTTACATCACCATCACAATCCAATATAATGTAGCCGTTACAAAAGGTACTGAAAGATTATCTAAACCCATTGGAGTTATTCCTTCAACAATCGTTGAAATACCTGCAATGAATAATAGTAGAACTAATATCTCAAATATTAGAGGAGAAACGGTTGAAGAGAACATTTGGTAATAGAGTAAAGCAATAACCATCAAAATAAAGGTAAAAACAAACATGACAATTGATCCTACATAACTTTTTACATCTTCAAATATCTGATATTTCTTCTTACCGTATTTAATACCAATAAGTGAAGCAAGTCCATCACCATATGACATTGCAAGGATACCGATTGCAATTGTTTCTTTCGCGTCAAAAAAGAAATATGCTAAGACAGTCCATGCTATAGCATAATAGACTAACCCTAGGCCATGACCTGATTCAGATGTTTTACCTTTTATAGATTTAATGGGAGAGTAGGGGCTCATCAAAAAAGTAAAAAGAATAAAGGGGCCTGCTGCTAAAAATGCCATAACTTCACGCGTCTGAAAAATGGGTAATAGAAAAGCAATATTCCCTGTCATAATATGAAGAATTTTTCTGCTTGCTATGGGATATCTCTTAGGGAGAATTTTTTCAGTGAAAATAAGAAGAACAGCAACATAGAGGTAAACAAGTACTACTCCAACAATATCATTTTGAAACATATACTTTTCACCTTACCCTGTAAAAGCTCCGATCAAGAAGGCAAGAAGGCCTACGAACAATGCCATTAAAGTAAATTTCCTATAAAATTTCATGTTCACCTGCTTCTTAAAAATTAACTGTAAAGATGTAGCTAAAAGCATAGTATCTGTAAGTAGGATTAGTACAAGATAGTAATAATTCTTATAGTAAAAAGTATAACTACTTATAAAAAAAGGAAGGAAACTGAGAGCAATTGCTACAATGTAAAAAAAGGCAGAGAGCATATTTGACTTGCGAACACCGATGTACTTTGGAAATGATTTCACTCCCTTTACCCTATCTCCTTCAAAGTCCATAACATCTTTCATTATTTCTCTACCTGCTCCTGCGAGAAAAGCAATAAGAGCAACAATAAAAATTGCAGGAGATAAATTTATTATAAAAACATTTTCTTTAAGTACTGCAGCTCCTCCAAAAATAAATGGGATGGCCATGACATAGGCTATGAAGAAGTTTCCAAGTAATTTTATTTTTTTTAATTGGACATCATAGAATATAGCAAAAACTGCCGTAACAAGGGCAATAACAAAACAGGTAAGATTGACGAAATACGAGCAGATAATGCCGAGCGGAAAAAATACAGTAAACAGATATAAAGCTGTTTTTGGAGAGAGATCTCCTCTCACCAAAGGCCTATCATTTCTCTTATTTTTTTTATCAATGTCTAAATCATAATAATCATTTAGGGCAAACGTACTTGCTTCAAGAAATAACGCAGTAAAAAATGTAAGTACAAACTTATCAAAAACAGGAAATGTTTTCCCAGCTATCAAAGACCCAACAAGTATTGCAATAGCGATCATGACGCCATGCTCCAATCGCATGAGTTCCCAGATAGCTTTGAGTTTTTTCATTGTTCACTGGAATAATGTAATTAATTATAAACTTTTGATGTTAAATAATGATTTTTTTGATTTTTATGAGAAAACTTTTAGCATAAGACACTCATTACAAACAGGGAGTAAAGTTAGGTGATTTAGATGGAATATAAGATATCGGGAGACTCAGTGCCATAGACATGACCAAATACTTAACATAGTACTTCCTTCCCTCAAAGGAGGGAAGTAAAATGAATCCAATTCAACGTCACCTATCTACATATTCTAATGAAAAAACACGACGACTTCATAAGTATCATCTAAACAATTTTTTTAATTTCATAGGTAAAAATCCCAAAACATACTTTTGTAACGGGACAACGGATGAACAGTACCTCAATGATTTCAAACAATATTATCACTACCTTCGAAATAATTACATGTACAATACAATTCGAGTAAAGATTTCTACAATCAGAGTTTTTCTACGAGATAATGGAATTACCATCTCAGATTCTATTATCAACGAGCTGAAAGGACGCTCACGACCGACATTTGATGTAACACGTGATTATGTTCCAATTAAAAAGGAGATGCGACAGATACTTAGTTTTGCAGGTACAAAAGAGCGTGCATTGTTTCTTACTGCTGTTTCATCTGGAATGAGAATAGGTGAAATCATTAATCTACTTCCTGCTGACATCAACTGGGAAAATAATCCAGTAAAAATCTCAATACGTGGATCGATAGCAAAAAATGGACACGCAAGAATTACATTTATTTCAAATGAAGCAAAGGACGCTCTAAAAGCATGGTTGAAAATTCGCAATTCATATTTGTTAACTGCTGTAAAAAGATGCAATGGAAATGGTATTGCTGATAAAGATGCAAATGATAAGAGAGTTTTTCCAGTTTCTTATCAAGTACCTTACTTCTGGTGGAGACGGTTGATTAAATGTGCTGGATTCGATGAAAAAGATTCAGTTTCTGGGAGATACAAAGTACACATCCACTGCTTACGAAAATATCTGAGAACGAATTTACCTGTTGGTGGAATGTCAGTTGATGCGGTTGAAACCATCCTTGGACATAATGGATATCTTGCAAAGGAATACCGCAGAATCGATGAGACTGAGCTTGCCAAACAATACAGGAATGCGATGCGCAAAGTTACAATCTCAGATACATCCGACGAAATCACTGACGATGAAAAATCCATCGAAGAGGAAGTACAAAGAAGATTGAAACAAAAAGAGGAACAGCTTGAACAGAGACTACTTCAAAAATTAATGCAACAGTTTCAATCATTAACAGCACTTAAAAAGACTACTTTTTTACAGAATGTAACTAAAACTCCAGAAGAAATGGTGCATGAACAGTTAGCACCATAATCTTTTTTTCTCTTTTTTTTACTTCTATAAGACTTATTTTAAATTAAAATAACCATTCGGGATAATAATATATTAACTGTTTTTAGATTGAACTGGTATATTGACATCAGTTTAATGAGATATTCCGTCATATCATCGTTTCCGACGTTATAAATTCAATTCTGAACGAATTCATAGACTTGAATGAACGAAGCTGAAAAGTACAATTTCTATTTCTTTTCAATGATTGGTGTGAGCAATATTGAACCGTTTTCATTCATCTCCAAGTATACATATTCGATTTTGTGACCTTTGATTTGATGGTGTTCTATCCATGCTGATGGAATCATAATACTTCGAGAGTTTTTAGTGTTGCGTATTAATTTCCTTTTAACTATCATATAACCAAATATCTGGTGTTTACTACTTAAACTTAACTGTAAAAATAATAAAAAACACACAATCTATATTAAGACCATGTTGCATTTAGATTAGTGAGGAATTACATCTAAGTTAATTTCTCAGGAACTAAATTATGAAAAAAGAAAATGTAGTGGAGGAGGTTGCAGAGACAATCTCAAAGGCAGATAATAAGACCAAAGACCCAAGCACAATAACTGGAACGTATTATGAACTTTCAAAAGAAACCATAAAAGCCTTGAGTAAAGATTGGAAACTAGCTATAAAAAATCCAGAATTTGAAGGAATTTTATTTGGCAATGAATCATCTACAGATAAAGGACTTGGTGAAGGCATACCTATTGTAGGTTGGTGGTATAGTGGCGGTGCTATCAGCGTCAATGTAGTGAGGGACTAAACATGGCAAAAGAAAATGTTAAGTTTAAAGATATTCCAAACGCAGACGACCTCAAGTATAATGTAGTTGTGCAAGAACCACAAGACTTATTCACGATAGCTAAACGAGTAGAAAAATTGAGGGACTTTACAGAAGATATCAAAATACACATGCAAAATATTAAATCTAAATATAAAAATAACAATCATAATTCTCAATCTAGTGGAGATTTATCAGTAGATTTAAAGCATGGTATTTTGAAGGCAAAATGGGTAGACAAAGAACTGTTTCTTATCTTTGACCAACTGTATAATTTACATCGTGCAATAACTTCAGACTCGGAGGACTAAGCATGGAAAATAAAAATCAAGACATCGAACTCGAGAAGATAAGAAAAGAAGCTAAATTAGCTCTTGAAAATACAATAGTAGAAGCAAAATCTGCTTATAAGAAAATTTGTAAAGAAGAACATCTAGACTCTGCGAAAAAAAATATCATCATAATGCACGAACAACTAAAGAATTACATCAATAATAATACTATGAATGACGATGCTGAACTAAGTGAAGATGGCTTAGTAATGGTGCTTGATATATTAAGAGCTGTTAAGGTCAACGATGAAATATTGGAAAAAGTGATGCAATACCTTTTAACCACTTTTGGTTATGATATAAGCAGTAAAGATTGCAGAGGTAACCGATGAGTATTTCTCTTTTTCTTTTTTAATGGCGGAAAATCTTATGGTAGAAATTAAAACTCAAAAAGGGTTGAAGCGAGTGCCTGCGGATCTGAAACAAATAATTGAGAAATATCCTGAATGGTGGCAGTATCTTTGCGAGGTATGCTCAAAAACTGAAGATATGTCCGTAATCAGATATCGGATGTTTATTGGTCAAGGTCACAATTTTAGACCTCAACATTGGATAGAAGAAGACACATTCCAAGAACTGATACGATTGGCTAAGATGGCAAAGTAAGTTAAAACATAGCACGAAATCGCTATCAGGTTCATTTTAACGGCGATTAACGCGCTGACAATCTAAAACTAATAGGTAATACTCGGGTGAGACGCAGTTTACACTTAATCTTATATGTTTGTCTGCAACAAAAATCAATTTGAACGCGTCAAAGACGCATTCTACGAACTCGTTTCAGGAGGGAGGAAGTTAGGATTATTTCTCGCTATGTTCCTCCCTTCTTTTTTTGGAATAAATCCACAGCAAGTCGCATAGGTGAAATAGGGGAAGACTGCTAGATATTATCCTCCCCATGATGTGGGTAAGTCTAAAATTCATTCTCTGTTCCCCTCGAATCTTTCGATTGTTTCTCGCTCTTCTGCTTCATCTTGTTGGCCTTCTTGATACTCTCTTTTTGCTTCTACAACAGCTTGCTTCTCTTGGACTTCTATTTCCGATTTCTGGACCTTCTTTTGCTGTTTCTCTTCCTTTTTAAATGCTCTCTTCTGTTTCTTGTGTGATTTCTTTTCTTCTTTCAAATACTGTTTATCAGATTCATACAAAAGTTTTCTCTTGTAAATGTCATGTTCTTTACCATGATCTTGCGGTTCAAGAGGGTCATCGTTTCTATGTGTTGCTTTAGCATCGCTGTGTATTTGGTTCTTTGTGAAAAATGATGGATTTGAATTATAATTTCGTCTGTATGTTTTACCTTTACTTTCAACTGGAAACGCTTGTTTATCTCTTTTTCTTGTAAGGAATTTAACCATTTAAATCAACTCTCCATGGATAAAAGGGTGGAGATATGCGTTAGGAAACATACCTCCACCAAGGAGTTGGGTACTCCTCTTGCCTGTACACTGGTGTAATGAACTAGCAAGCCTCAGCATAAAAATCTCCCAATTTTTCTTTTATCCTGTAACATAATATGGGGAAGGACTTCATCACATTTTTAATTTGGCTGTGTACTATTTTTTCTCCAAGATAACAACACTAAGATAGTCGGCAGCCAAAAATCATTTAAGCTCATACGTCATTACGATATGTAAATGCATAAAATAATTACCGAAGATATGTATGGAGATGAATAAAGTGGCAACGATAGAAATTAAAAAATTAGTTCAGGCAGGTTATACTGGTGTCGCTGTTGTTGTACCAGCATTTTGGAGAAAGTTCTGGGAACTCCAAAAAGGTGATGAAATTGAAGTTACCTGTGATGGGAATACAATGACCGTAATACCGGTTAAAACAATAAAGAAAAAGAAAGGAGATAAGAAAAATGAAAAATAAAAATGAAGTAGTGGAGGATGCGCAAACATCCTTCCAATCTACAAATGCTGACGTTCTTGATACTAAATCAAAACCCTTTTTAAATAATTTGTCTGGAGGAGAGCATAATGGTTTTTAAAATCATAGAAAATTATAAGGAAACTGGGCATCCAATAATTATTCTTTCAGATGAGTTTGGCATAAACATTGGGTTTGGTGTTGTTAAAGCTCTACTAATAAAACAACACTACAAAGATATTGACAAATTTATTGAGAAATATTCAGAACCAAAAGAATCTGAAGAGTAATCTTCAAATCAGGTTATACACCTCGTAACGAGGATGGTGACTAGATGATATATGTGGTGAGAAGTAAGTGAGAGAAGAAACCGTTAGTAAATTTATTGGCAAGTATGTTAAAATTGTCAAGACTGATGGTTTTATTTTGTATGGTATTATAGAAGAAGTTGATGATAATTCAATTCTTTTTACCACAGATCAAAGAACATCGTTGTTATCTTTTGATATAATCAGCGCAATCATTCCAATGTGGAGGAACTCCGATGATTAAGATTCCTCAACAGTTAGCAAACGATAATTTCAGATTCATCAAAATCAAGTCAGGTACTAAAATCCCTCTGGAAAAAAGATGGAAAAAGGAATGCAACTACAGGTGGAATGAATTAGGATTTGCTCTCACTTATCTCAGAACTGCTAATTCTTATGGCATCATTTGTAGTTTTGATGACCTCGTTATTATTGACTGTGACACAAGAATCTTGCAACAAATAGTTGAAAACAATCTACCTAGCACTTTTACTGTTAAAGCTAAAAGAGGTTTTCACTACTATTACATTATTCCTAATCTCTACAACTCAATAAAAAAAACGAAGATATCACTGAGAACACCAGAAACTGATAAACCATTTGGAGATCTCATTCTCAACCATTATGTAATTGCACCTGACAGTTGTCACTACGATGAAAATGCTAATGTAGATGGAAAATATGAAGTTGTAAATGATGTTGAAATTACTACAATTTCTACTGAAAAATTAAATCAAGCTCTTCTACCTTTTTCTATTTTTAGTGATACTCCTAAACGAGAGAAATTCATTGAGAGCGAACAACTTGATATCATCGATATTTTACAATACAACAGCATTAACATAGCAGAATTCACAAAAAATAATGATGACTATCGCGGAAGTCATCCTGTTCATGATAGCGAATCTGGAAATAATTTTACATTCAATACAAAATCTCAGATGTGGCACTGTTGGAGACACAACACTTGGGGAGACAACTTATCTTTGATAGCACTTCTTGAAGGAATAATTACTTGCGAAGAACTACAAAAAAACAATTCTAGATTAACGGGAGAGAAATATCACAAAGCGATAAAAATCGCCACTGAAAAATACGGACTGAAGAAAAAATATGTTGTTACAGAGCGGATACAGATATTGAGAGCAATTAGAAAGCTGAAATGTGATAAAGAAAAATGCTCTATAAAAGAGATTTTACAAGAGTTGGATTTAACTTATAATAAGAAGAACAGCACAAGGATTGGAATAATAATAAATCAAGAACTACGACTCCAAACAAAATCAACATATAAAGGAAGCATCATCGAATTCCAAATTAATGATAGAAGATTATACAATCTCTTCAGTCGCTACAGAACATATAATAATATACAATAACAATATAATTGCTATTAATTTCCTGTTATGATGTACAGATTTATACTGTTAAAGGTATCAGCAAGGTATCAGGTTATATTTAACACTAATAAAGGTATCAGCTTTTGTACAATTTAACACTATTCAAGGTATCAGCCTAAGTCTAATTCTACACTTCCATGTTTTGTGGCGGTGGTCTGGTTAATTACTGCCAATTTGTTTTTAGCCCAGAAGAATCTGTTGTAAAAACTGTAATATCAATATCTTCAAGTATTATAAACGGTAGATGTTTCGGGGTTATCTATCATCTCAATGGTTCAAATAACAGACATTCAGAACCATCGATAAGGACAGAACAATAATCAGTATCTAACAATATATCGAGTAATATCAAGGCAATGAATTCTATCAAAAATATTATCCAAAAAATTATACCATATCTAAACAACCAGGAGGCCCAATTAATAAGTGTGCGAGGAGCAGTTGTTTCTTGGTTATCTTTTAACTGGTTCAATGCATTTATAATTTTATTATTATCAATATCTGTAAGTCTACCGTTCTGCTTTACATGTTTAATAACTGAAAACATAAGTTTATTGAGAACTTTATCATCCATTCTACTGATTCTATCAATAACTTTTTGGATTAATGCTGTTTTGCTATCTCGTTTTGGAATTGATATTACGTTTTCTTCTCCTTTTCCAACATAATCACAAGTCAAATCCTTACTATCTTCATCTATCGCTCTCTTACTCCTGACACTAAACAATGGTGATGCTTTTACAATAGTAGATGATTTAGTAGTTTGATACCCAACTACACCTGTAAACGACACAAGAACAAGTATTACAACTGCTATGATACTACCAAGGAGTATCTTTTTATTCATTATATATCATACCTCACAATTATCTATAAAGGACCTTTCTCAAATTCTGCGTTGATGAAGAAAAATCCTATTCTCCCTGTATAGTTGTTTGGAAATATTAGTTGTTGAAATCTATATTTCTCATACATAATATAAGTTATACCTGTTTCATGGTCTTCTGCTAAATTTCCAGCAAAATCGTAAGCGATGACCCAAAAGATGGCATTTTCAATATCATCAAGAATTAATTCATAAACTCTAACTATCAATGCAAAAAAGGTCACATTTTCCTCAATAAGTTGTGGATTAAAAATTAATCCTCTTACATAACTTCTAGTATGTATAGGAGGATAATTCCACTCATAAGGCGCTTCATAATCAGTATGCATCAACAAATCGTTCTTATAGAACTCTACGTAATTCATACCACTTGCGGCGTCACTGCAGTATGCTGAAAATATTACATACCATATACCATCTTCCTTATATGACTCCCAAGTAAGGTCTATTTCAGGTGGTGTTTGGTCAACCTTGAACTCAACTGACTTCCAATCTTCTATATTACCAGCGTAATCAATTGACCTATACTGCACCCAGTGTTGTCCATCAGTTGTTATATTTAAAGGTTCAGTATACGCGTGAATACTTCCACCATTAACTCGGAATTGTGTTACATTAACTCCAGACATATCATCAGTAGCATTCAAAGTAACCTCAACATCGCTGATATACCAACTGTTATTACCATTAGGCTCAGGTGGATTAAGTGTACAAGTCGTGACTGGTGGAGTTATGTCATCAAAGAATACCCTATTTCCAGTTGATGGAATAACACTCACACTAACGAATAATAAGATAACAGCAACTACTACCCCTTTCTTGATGAGGTTATTCACACTCTTTCCCCATATATTTCATAGATGACATCTTATTTAAGTTTTAGCCAGCAACGGATTTTCATCTAATATGCTGATTTTCTAATTCGATATGTTATAGATTGAAAATAATTTATGGACGTTGATATACGTAAGGACCAAATACAAACATATCCTCTCGCCCAGTTATTAACCACCAGGGTTGACCTGGTTCTGAAGGTGAACCTATTATGCAGAAACTTATGGTTAGAAATCCAAATCCAAATACAAAAAATCTCTTGATAATTTTGTCACCTGGTTCAAATAGTGTGACATTTCCTTTTTTTGATTTATTAATTAATCCAAAATGACCACCTTTAACAGACAGATACCAATCCAAAATATTAACAGTTTCATTTCCAATGTTTTTGATGGTTATAATAACACCAATTCTACCCCTAAGTTCTACGTCAACTACAGTAGAGGGATTTGCAGTTGATGGAATAACACTCACACTAACGAACAAGAGAATAACAGCAACTACCACTCCCTTCTTGATGAGGTTATTTCCTTCCA
>JAGLML010000069.1 GCA_023140035.1 Thermoplasmatales archaeon | reverse complement strand
GGTGCAGAAATTCCTTTAAAATTTTTAGGTGAAAGCGTTTTGTTTTTTGGTATAAAAGTATACTCCTTTCCGGTTATTATATCATTAATATAGTGCATATGCTGTGATGGTAATAAAAATGCATTTGGAACAATGGATTTTATTAAATCAGGTTGTACAGAAGGCATGCACCCAGCAACAACTATTTTTTTGTTTGTTTTTTTAAACACTTTCATTCGAGAAAGCATTCGTTGTTCCGTTGTTCCTATAACTGTACAAGTCAGCAAAACTAGAACATCTGCTTCTTCTATGCTATCTGCAATTTCATGATTTTCTTTTTTTATAATACCTCTAAATACACTTTCGTCACTTTTATTTGCAGTACAGCCATAAGTTTCTAGATAGATCTTCATTATTAAAACCGCTAAGAGAAATGATTCTATTTAATTGCTTCTGCTATTCTATCCAAAACAAATTTTTTATCTAAGTTTGACAAAAAATATCCCGCACGTGGTCCTTTTTCCTGCCCAAGTATTATTTGATATATTGTTTTAAAAGCTGTTTTTATCTGAAGATTTTCTTCTTCTGATATCTCATAGATTGCGTTGTGTATCTCTTCAGGCTCCCATTTTATATCCCGTATTTTCTCGTGCATAATGGAGAGAAAAGCATTCTGTTCCTCTGTGAAATTTATTTTTGGTATCTTTTTTGTAACTTCGAATTTTAGCATATCTGGTGCAAACTTATTTAGCCAGTACCGTACATGTTCTATTCTTTGTTTCAAATGTTCCTCGTCTTCTTTTTTCAGATCTTTTGGAATCTGTCCAGTTCGTAAAAGAATCTTTTTTACTTCATCCCAATTTTCCCCTATTTGGATGAGTGTAACCAAGTGTCTATACGGGAGCTGATATGGAATTGTTTTTGAAATATTGTGGGGCTGAGAAAGCTCATAAGTTTTTCTAAGGTCTTTCATTCCTTTTGTTTCTTCGTCTACTCCAAAAAAAACTCTTTCTTCTTTATCATACTCATCTACCAGATTAAGTAGTCCAAGACCAGAATCAAAAACAATGTGTTTACCCGGCTGATTTTTCATCAGTAGAAACCTAAGAACTTCTGGAGGTGTCATCTTTAGCATTTCTTCTCCGCTTAACGCAGTGCCTTTAGAACTGTGCATTGCCCCTTTTCCCTTCAGTAAGATGAATTCATAAACAAGTAATGCTGGATGAGGGTATTCATAGACCTCTTCTACAATTTTTGCTCCAGTATCTCTTGCCCCACCTACTGTCGCTAGATCCTTTCCACAAGGCTCGAAAGTGACACCAAGCATTTTCCATCGTGCTGGCCAATCAACCCTCCAAGGGAGTTTTCCTACACCTCCCTTTCTTATATCTACCTCACCTTCATATCCGCAATCACACTTATATTCAATAATTGGGTACTCATATAAGACTGGTTTTGCAACCGTCATCCTTTCACATTTTCCACATCTGATGTTAAAAGGAAGCCACTCCTGTGGAAGTTTTCTTTTCGATATTTTTTCTATTATCTTTCTTATTTTATCTGTGTTCTCTAAAGCTATTTGAATGGATTCGTTGTATTCTCCGTTTTTATACATCTCATTAGCACGGTAAACGCGGGGAGTTACACCAATTTCCTCTAAAGAATTTAAAAAAGAAGTCAGATAGTGATCTGCATAACTTTTGTGTTCTCCACATGGACAAGGGATTTCAGAGATAGGTTTCCCGACATATTTTTCATACGATTTGGGAAGGTAAGGATAGACTTTCCTTAGAGGATCAAAATCATCTGCGATATAAATAAAGTCAGCATTTCCACCTTTCTCTATTATCGATCGATACACTGCATCAGTAGTTAAAATTTCTCGCATGTTTCCAATATGAATTGGACCCGAAGGTGTTATACCAGTGGCAAGGACGTGCTTCTTTTTCTCTTTGAGTAATTGATCTGCTAAAACATCTGCCCAATGCATCGTCGATTTCTCCACTAACCAAAATTTAGTTAGATCACTCTTGCTCTGATAAGTGCACGGAGTGGTATACCGCTGATACTATTTTGCGCTCTCTTATTTAACAAAGATACGCACAACACGGGCTTACCCTTTTCTTCCTTTATTGCTTTGATTGCACTCCTAAACGTTTCGCCAGTACCAACAACATCATCTACGATAACAACATTCTTACTGTTCACACTTGCATAATTGGAAGAAAATGCTCCTACTTTTTCATGATGTGGTCGAAAAACTGCTAGTTCCAAACCTAACTTATCTGCAACAAACGTAGCATACGGGATTCCATTAATAGCAATACCGACTATTGTATCAATCTGTTCACATTCTTCTAAGATAATATCGCATAGTGCATCAGATATAAACCCTATTCTTGAAGGATATACACCTATAGAGCGCCAACCGATTTTGACATCACCCACCGGTTTCTTTTCTTTTCCTTTATTTAAAAGCCATATTGCAGTTTCTTTAGATACATTAAGTTCTTCGGCTATCTCGTAATCAGTCAGTCCACTCTCTTTGTATTTTAATGCTTTTTTTATGAGAGATTCTATTTCCTTCATTTACTTAACACCCTTTTTGGCCTTTTTGGATACGTATATATCTTCGATATTTAGATGTTTGCTCTAGTTGAAAATATACAACTATTGTTTACGGCTTGCCTTTTCGTTTTGAAATAAGTGTCAATCACTTGCCAAATTTTATGGATTGTGCTGTGTAGGTAATAAAGAACCGATCCATAGTAAAACTAAAATAGTAGGATACTATGTTATATTAAAAAGTGATACATTATGGCAAAACAAAAGAAAGGAGAAGGATTTCATTCTGGAGCAGGACTTATTAGATACTTTGATGCAGAGGAAAAAACCGCACTAAAGATACCACCTTGGTTTGTTATAGCAGCGTGCATAGTAACTGCGGTAATTATTACTACTGCACATCTTTGGAACCCCCTTCTCTAAAAAATTATTATTTTTCAAATTTTTCAATTGTGAATTTTTTAAAGATCGTTTTTACAATTCCATCAATTCCAAAATATATAGTAATGGAAAAATTGATTAAACAATTGGAAGATATGGTAGAGCAGGTGGAATGCATATTAAAAAGATTATGATAGTAGATGATTTACCCGGTGTAGCTTATACTGTTAAATACGGTTTGGAAAAATTAGATTCTGATTTCAATGTCTTAAGAGTTGAAAGCGGGAAAAAATGCCTTGAACTTTTAGAAAATAATCAAATTCCAGATCTTATCCTATTAGATATCATGATGCCAGAGATGAATGGGTGGGAAGTTGCAAGAAAATTGCGAGAAAATTTAGAATGGAGAAAAATCCCTATTATTTTTCTTACAGCAATAGAAGATGAAACTAGCAAAATAACAGGTAGTATTATCGGGAAAGACTATATTGAAAAACCGTTTGAAATTACGGATTTAAAGGAAAAAATTGATAAAACGTTGAAGGAAAGTACATAGGATAGCTATAACAGGGTACCATGTCATATTAGTTCTCAAAAAGGCGTATTAATATGAAGATCAACTTTAGTCTTTCATTAAAACTGACATTACTTGTTGTTTCGATATCAGCTATCGTTATTCTCTCTCTAACTTATGTTAACATACATCAACAGAATGAGTTTTTTGAAGATGCCTATTTTGAGAAAGCCGCCTCTCTTTCTAAAGCTCTCGATGCTAGTATATCAAGTCACGATCAACTGAAAGATAAACAAAAATTACAGAACTACATTTCAAACTTTAGCAAACTGAATCCAGATATTTTAAAATTAAGTGTAAATTTACTGGATGGAGAGGAATTACATGTTTTCGTTTCTACTGATGAGGACTCTATAGGTAGTCTCTCTAGTATGTATAACAATCTTTCCTACGAAAAAGGTGCTATTGTTTACATTCCGCAGCATGGCAAAGATGGCCATAAGTTAACAATGCTTGCACCCGTTAATCTCTCCGGTCAAATAGCCGGTACGTACGAAATGGTTCTCTCCACGGATGCAGCATATACAGCACTGGACATTCAGATGAGAAATCTCGTTTTGATTTCTGCAATTAGCCTTTTCATTCTTATTTTTAGCTTTCTTTTCATGCTGCGAAGAGCTATTGTTAAGCCGATTATTACTTTTAGAGATGCTACCAAAGTTATTGGTGAAGGGAATTTGAATGAAGAAATTAACATCAAATCAAGGGACGAATTGGGAGAGCTTGCCACTGCTTTCAATAGAATGACAACCGATTTAAAAATATCAAGAGACAAAATTGAAAAATATAATAAAACGTTGGAAAAACTGCTTAGCCAAAAAGATGAATTTATTGGTCAGCTTGGTCATGATCTTAAAAACCCGTTGACACCGCTTGTAGGCTTACTTCCTATGATTACAGAACAGGAAAAAGATCCGAAACTCAAGGAGCATTTACGTTTGCTTACTAACAATGCTGAATTCATGAGAGACCTGATTCTCAAGACCTTGCAACTGGCACGGCTTCGGTCTTCTAATGTAAAGTTTGATATCAAACACATAAATCTCAATGACGAGATTGACAATATCCTTGACCGTCAACGATCGTTTTTAAAAGAAAATAAGATCAATGTTGAAAATGCGGTTAGCGATAAAATCTCTGTTAAGGCAGATAAATTAAGACTTGATGAGTTGTTGAATAATTTAATCACGAATGCTGTTAAATACACTCCGAAAGATGGCGGTGTTATTACTATTGATGCAAAGAAAGATAGAGATTTTGTTACTATATCAGTTAAAGACAATGGTATCGGTATGACTAAGGAGCAACTAGGTCACATTTTTGATGAGTTTTACAGGGCAGATAAATCTATGAATGAAATGGATTCCACTGGTTTAGGTCTCTCCATCTGTAAGCGAATCGTTGAAAAACACGGTGGACATATCTGGGCAGAAAGCCCTGGAGAGAGAAAGGGCACAACATTCTATTTTACACTAAAATCAACTAACGGAAAAATAATTAAGAATAAATAGTATATAGAGATGGGTAAAAACATGGTAAAAAAAATTTTAATTGTAGACGATGACTCTGGTGTAAACTATACTGTTAAAAATGGACTAGAAGGATTGGATGCAGATTATAAAGTCGAATCTGTAGAAAGCGGGGAAGAATGCCTTGAATTCTTACAAAATGACGATATCCCAGATCTTATACTATTGGATATCATGATGCCAGAGATGAGCGGTTGGGAGACTTATAATAGAATAAAGGAGAATCTGTCATGGAAAAGCATACCGATCGTTTTTCTTACAGCACGGAAAGATCGAATTGCTAAGAGCGCTGGAGATTTTTTCGGTGACGACTATATCGAGAAACCATTTAAAATACCCGAACTGAAACAGAGAATCGAGAAAATATTAAAGTCATAATTAAACCATCAACCATAACAATGTGATAAGAAGTTACAAGTTAATTCTGATTAGGCTATTGTAAAATAATTTTTCATCTTAATTTTTTATTTTTTATCTCATTTTTTTCTTTTAATCCTGCCTTATGAGGATCTTCTTCGAAGTAAATATATCTTGCTTTGAAAAGAACGGTAACTAGTATTATTGTTGTCGATGTTATAACTCCGATGACAACTGTCCAAGGTATTTCCGGTGTTTTGGTAACATAAGGTTCTGGGATCTCAACAAGTGTACTCCCAACGACCGCAAACGTTGAACATCCCAGCGTTTCTGCTTCAAAAAAAACATAGGTGTCATTTTCACTCAGTAGTGTAGTGGAAAGGTTCTGCCATTCGCCGTCATGAAAACGTATGAGTAAGATAGTCTTTTTGTCGATGTTGTTTTCTGCTATCCAGGTTTGCTCTACTTTAAAGGCAAATTTCATGGTATCGATATCATCTTCGCTCACATAAACCTCATCTGACGTAAGTTTTATGTCAAGATAATGATAAACAGATTCATTTTTCTCTAGATTTAACGATATGTTTTCTGGTTTATCGTTCAGTTCAATGACAGTCACTTTTACATCAGTTAAACTCTTCGCCGCAGTGAACTGAACTTCTGCTATAACTGCCTCCTCATTTAAATTTTCTGTCATAATCTCCTTTGTCTCGCCGCTTGAAACGTTACCAATTTCTCTTTCAACTTTTGAAGAGATTTCTTCTATTGGAACTATGCGCTCGTTTGGAGCATAGTTTTCAAGTTCTGTAACAATAGGGCTTGAATCAACGGTA
>JAGLML010000068.1 GCA_023140035.1 Thermoplasmatales archaeon | reverse complement strand
ATGGTGTTGTTCAGATAGAGAAGAAGCATCCTGATGATGGGAAAAAAGCTATTGAAGCTGCATTTAATGGTCATAAAAGTATGAAACATGTGGTCATCGTTGATGAGAATGTTGACATTTACAATCCAAATGCCATTGAATGGGCTATCGCAACAAGATTTCAGGGTGATAAGGACTTGATTATAAAACTCGATCAACCGGGTAGCTCTCTTGATCCCTCAGGTAAACATGAAGCGGGGAAGAAAACTCTCACGACAAAGATAGGCGTTGATGCAACGATTCCACCTCATGTTGATAAAAGTAAATATGAGGTTGTTAGATACAAAAAAGTTGATATAGATGATTACCTCAGGTGATGGTAAATTCAAAGTGTGGCTTGAGGAGAAAAAGATTGGTGATGATCTCCTCTATATTCTAGGTGGAGGTGAACGATCTCATATTGGAGGAATTGTTTTCTGCGAACCAAATAAAGAACCTCAGATCATACGTTTAGCAGGGCATTACGACGATATTGTTTTAAAACCAATTGCCGAGACAGCATGTAAGAAATATGGCACCAAGGTAGTTGTAATCGGTGGTATTCATATAGATAATGCGACAAAAGATGATATCAAGAAATTAGTTGAAAATTGTAGGGAGTTAGAAAAATGTATTTAACTAAAGAAGAAGAGAAAATTCTTGATGGCGATGAAGGGGAAGTAGAAGAGAGATTGTTTAGGCTACTTGTACGATTGGGAGAGATATACGGTGCTGATAAGATGATACCTGTAGGATCTGTTCAGGTTGCAGGTGTTTCTTACAAATCCATTAGTGATCCAGGTATAGAGTTCTTAGAAGACATGGCATCAAAAGGCGCCAAGGTAAAGGTACTCACCTATCTCAATCCTGCAGGAATGGATCTTGAGAATTGGGAGAAAATAGGTTTTCCAAAAGATTTTGCAAAGAATCAGCTGAGGATAATGGATGCATTCAAAAACATGGGTATTGTAGTCACCTCTACCTGTACACCGTATCTTGCTGGTAATTTACCACGTTTTAGAGAACATATAGCCTGGTCAGAATCTTCTGCGGTTTCATTTTCTAATTCAGTAATTGGAGCAAGAACCAATAGAGAAGGGGGACCTTCTGCTCTTGCTGCTGCTATTTGTGGGAGAACGCCCAACTATGGATTGCATCTCTGGGAAAAACGTCAACCTAACATTAAAGTTAAGGTGGACGCTGACTTGGACTTTAATGCTGATTTTGGTGCTCTTGGATATTTTGTTGGCAAACAAGTAAAAAATAAGATTCCGTACTTTACAGGAATAAAAAATGCAAACACAGATCAGTTAAAGGCGCTTGGTGCTGCGATGGCTGCCTCAGGAGCAGTTGCATTGTATCACATCGAGGAATTAACGCCGGAGGCGGATTTGGTTGAAAAAAATGGTTTGGAAACAATAAACGTTGGAAAAAGAGAACTTGATGAAACCTATGAGAAACTGAATTCTGGTAAAGACCCAGATGTTGTAATTCTAGGATGTCCGCATGCATCTCTTAGGGAGATTTCAACGCTTGCAGACAAGCTTAAAGATAAACGTTTGAAGAAACCCATCTGGATATGTACTTCAAGAATGATGAAAGAGGCAGCAGATAGAATGGGTTTCACTGAGATAATCGAAAAGGCAGGAGGCTATGTTGTTGCTGACACCTGCATGGTTGTTTCACCTATTGAGAAAATGGGATATAAAACCACGGGTGTAAACTCCGGTAAAGCGGCAAATTATTTGCCAGGCTTTTGTAAACAGAAAGTTGTTTTTGCAAATATAAATAAGCTGATAGAGGCGCAATTATGAAAGGAAGAATGATATCCCCTGGAAAAATCGAGAGCGTAGCTATTGTTTCAGAGGAGCCCATTGGTTTCTATGGTGGAATAGATATAAAAACTGGCATCGTTATCGAAAAAGGCCACCCGCTGGAGGGAAGATCTGTAGAAGATAAGATACTTGTTTTTCCATGTGGTAAGGGTTCGACAGTTGGATCATATGTTATCTACGGGTTAAAGAAGAATGGGGTTGCACCAAGCGGGATCATTAATAAGGAAACAGAAACAATAGTAGCGACAGGTGTTATTTTGGCAGGGATTCCCTGTGTTGACCAAATAGAAATTGAAAAAATAAAAGATGGAGACACTGTATTATTAGATGCTGATAATGCGTTGGTAAAAATACAAAAAAATTAAACTTTATCAGAAGAAAGAGATTGTTGTTTTAACTACGGAAATCTGACTACTTGTTTTACTTTATATTTACATATCATATATTTCTCTCTCATTTCTCTCTCCTGAGTTTTTAGTACTTAAAACAAGGATTTCTTTAATAATGCAGAACTGATATATTTGTTTATCCCTGCCAGAGGGTAGAATTTATATACCATTCTATCTATAGATATAGTAACAATTGGGGAGGAATTACAAAGTGAAGCACATCATCCCGATACTGGTTATCCTGTTGCTCTTATCATCTGGTTTTGTAGGTATTTCATATTCTATAGATGATATAGAACAATCTACTATACAGACTTTCTACGATGGTAATACATTGTATGTCGGTGGCAGTGGACCAGGGAACTACACACAGATTCAGGATGCTATTGATAATGCAAGCGATGGGGATACAATTTATGTTTTTAGCGGAGTCTACGATGGAGGTCTTATAGTTGACAAATCAATAATATTAAAGGGAGAAAATCAAGAGAACACGTTTATTGAGGGAACAGCAGGTCCGGGCCATAACGGCATATCAATTTATAGTGATGGTGTTTATGTCACTGGATTTAATATCCAAAAAATCGGAAATTTTTGGCCCGATTCTGCAATACATATTAATTCCAATGACAACATAATTTGTAATAATATCATTACAAATAACAAATTTGGCATTGATATTTTTGAGTCAACAAACACTACTATCTCACAAAATATGATCATAAATCAAGCTAGATATGGAGGGATCTATATGCGTTACTCATCGTATAACAATATTTCTGGGAATATTATTGCTAATAACAATGATGCCGGAATAAATCTACTCGGCTCATATAACAACACGATAATTGAAAATACAATTTCAAATCATCATTGGGGAGGTATTGTTTTATTGGACCAATCTGAAACTAACAATATCGTTTATCATAACAACTTATTCAATAATGTTCCAAACAATGGAGTTGATTTAGGATTGAACATTTGGGATAACAATTATCCATCTGGCGGTAACTACTGGAACGACTACAGTGGAACAGATTCAGATGGTGATGGAATAGGGGATATTCCATATAACATATCTGGTGGAAACAATCAGGATAGATATCCATTGATGGATCCATATGCTCTTACTTTTACTGAATTTGAAATAGAAATTACAGGCGGGTTTGGTATACATGTATTTATCAGAAATATCGGAGATGTATATGCCTATGATGTAGAATGGGATGTCGATATAACAGGCGGAATCCTAGGCAGAATAAACCTATTTACCGAAGGTAATGTTGATATACTGCCACCAGATAGTGAAATAATTGCAGATTTGCCATTTATATTTAGTATTGGACCATTAAAGATAACAGCTACAGCCAATGCATCTAATACTGAAGTGGTTTCAGAGACAAAAAATGGGTTCATATTGTTATTCTTTGTAATATTAAAATAAAGGAGCAAAGGTACAAAGAATTTGTTAGTAGGTACAATTATAGTTTTGTTTATTGGAATGAGTTTTTTGCCAAGTATATGTGGGAATGCTGTAACAAACAATTACTCTGGTTTAACTACACGTGCAACCTCAATCAACAAGAGATACAACCGTTATTTTACATCCAATGAACCAGCAAGTGTGGTCCCTACGGTGGTTGGAGAGGTTTCCATTGTTAGAGAGACTGCTATCACTTCCATTCTTATCACAGAAATTGAATCTATTGCGATACTGGTTGTATAAATGCTGATAACGGAATTGTTGAAATTAAATAAAAGACTATAACAACGCACGCATACTCCAAGAAACGCCTATTCCATTTATGGGTATTTGATGTTCACCTTCATCATCAGACCACGATAATGTGCCTTCAATCTCGCAAGCTCCAATTTTCATGCCCATATAAGTAGGAAATTTCCATACTTTATTGTATGAATTTTCTATTCCAATATTTACATCCAATTTTGTGTTTGTTCCATATAATAATGATTGACTTACAACATAAATGGGATTCAAACTAGGTTTTGCAGCTATACTGAAATCCGCTGGCATTCTTACAAACGGAAATATTTTATTATCTTCTCTTGTTATTTTTAGGTCAACATTTTTCAGCTCTGTTATAGTCTCCCCATTATCTGTGGTTATAAGTAAGGTACCAAACGGGTTTATTCTAGATGTTTTAGTAGATATAAACTGAGGTGTTGGATAATAATTACTTTCATAGATGTTCCATCCATTATCCAATGTCGCATGAAACCAGTCCCATCCATTGATCAATCCCCTTGTTACAGCTTTTGGAGACCATGCATGTTCATGATGCCCAGTTCCTTTTACTATAAATTCCTCGCCATCGATTTCTACTGTACCAGTAACTTCACATCCTGTAAATAGATAATTTGCAATACTGCTTTTTGATTTATCAAATGCTCTAGTACCTATTGTCCATATTGGAAGCGAACTTGTTTTGTAATCCAAATCTATGATAATTTCGTGAGTGTTATCTATGTCTTTATCTTCGGCATGGACATGCCAGTTTGGATATTCGCCTTCGGCCCACGAATCCTCAAATTCTACGTTCACTCCTGGAGAACTTGCCATAAGGGTACCAGAGTTTAGAATTCCAAGATACCTCTTCTTATTGACCATGCCTCCAAACGTTTCTCCATTCTCACCATGCAGCACAACTACTAGAAGATCTGGTTTTAATGTTCCAATTAAATCACCTAGAGCCATATGATTAAAGCTTATTGACACAGACCAATCCTTTAATTCACTATCCTCATCGTTAAATACTGCCCCAAAGTACCACCATTCTCTAGATATACGAATTTTATCATAATGTACGCCCTCATCTTCAGGTGAAACATCTCTCCTGAAAGAGGGTATAAAAGAAGTTGGTGGAGTTGGTATTTCTGGTGGTGGAGTCGTTACATTTCCGTCTTCTGGTGGAGAAACTTCTTCTAGCAGTGGTAAAGAAATATAACCTGCTTTATACAAAAAAAGTCCTGCAACTACTATCAATGCTACCACTATTATGGCATCGATCTTTTTTAGTTTTATTTTCATTCTCCACCAAACTATTTATTTTTATATATTATTTCACTATATTTATTATTAATAGTTTTCTTTACATTTATTACCAAAATCTCTAAAGAACAGGTTTTAATAAAGAGTGATAGATTACCCAAAAAAAACCATTTCAGGGAAAAACATGATAGAAAAAGACGATATTGAAAAATGCTTTCAAGAGTTGCAGTGGATAAAAGATACTAATTTAAGAAGAAAAGTAGTTGAAGTATGGAAAAAAGCTGCAGACCGTGGTAAATGGAATACGCTTGATGATGTACCATTTACTCTTCTTTTTGATAATTCAGGGTTGCTTACCGAGCATACAAGACGGATAACACGTTTAGCAAAGAGCGTTATGGAGGTAAGAGAGGAAGAGATTAATGGAGATTATTTAATCGCAGGTGCTCTTCTTCATGATGTTGGAAAGCTTTTGGAATATGAAATCCGTGATGGTAAGGTTGTAAAAAGCGAGTATGGCAAGAAATTTCGCCATCCTGTTTCTGGTTCAAAACTTGCTTGGGAATGCGGTCTATCTGATGAGATTGTCCATATAATATATGCACATTCACATGAGGGAGACAAGAGTGAAAGAACTCCTGAGGCAATTATTGTTCATCATTGTGATTTTATAGATTTTGAGATAAAGAAATCGATGGTGTAAAATTATGAGAGTGAAGAACGCTGCTGGTAGGATGATTGAGACATCTATTGGTGGTAAAACGCTAAAACCTTTTGCAGGAGGTAAAAAATACAGTTGGTGTTCGAAGGTTACAAGTTTGACTGATGCATTGAAAAAATGTGGCCTGAAGGACGGAGATACACTTTCTTTTCATCATCAGCTGCGGAATGGTGACCATGTAATCAATATGACACTTGCTGCAGTGCGTGATCTTGGTGTTAAAAATATTAGAATGGCGCAGACTGCAAT
>JAGLML010000067.1 GCA_023140035.1 Thermoplasmatales archaeon | reverse complement strand
AAAGACATTGTTTTTAAATGGGAAGAAGCGTTGAATTTCGAAGGAAACGCAGTACCTTTTATTCAATATGCACATGCACGCGCCTGTAGCATTCTATCAAAAATTAAAGATGAGAAAAGAGAATTTGATTCAAATACTCTGACACATGATTCGGAAGTTAAATTAATAAAACAACTGGCCAGATTTCCGCTTTTTATTGAAGATGCGAGCAGTGGTTATAAGCCGCACATAATTGCAAATTATCTCTACGAAACTGCATCAAAATTTAATCAGTTCTACAGAGATTGCCCGGTCCTTTCAGAAAAAGATACTATACTAGGAAAATCAAGAATAACCTTAGTCGATGCAGCAAGAATCGTTCTCAACAATGCTCTTGAGTTGTTGGGAATCTCTGCACCTGAGGAAATGTAATGGAGTATAGACCGATTACTTGCGATTCATTAATAAAAAGAATAACAAAAATAGATATGCTTTTTAATGGGAAGTACTGCATCGATTCATATCAAAACTGTGAATTTGGATGTCTGTACTGTGATTCATCATTTGATAAGACAATTTATGTTAAGACGAATGCTACTGAAATACTTGAAAAAGAATTAGAACAATTAGAAAGGGGGGTTATAATAATTGGTTCTGTTCATGACCCATATCAAAAAGCTGAAGAAAAATACGAGGTTACCAAAAATCTATTGAAAACCATTAAAAAACACCATTTTCCCTGTCACATTCTTACAAAATCCAACTTAGTCCTGAGGGATATCAATATATTATCAGATATGCAGTGTTTTGTAACGATTAGTATAACATCGCTTGACAAAAATGTTTCACAGATTTTTGAAGAGAACGTGCCTTCACCCAAAGAGAGATTACAGATGGTAGAAACACTCATGGAACATAGAATCAAAACAGGTCTTGCATTGATGCCGGTATTACCATTCATAGTTGAATCTGAATTGGAGGATGTTGTAAAAGTAGCAAACAGTTCGAATGCACAATATCTTTTACATAAACATTTGGAATTGAAAGGAGACCAAAAAAGGGTTTTCAAAGATATTATACAAAACCATTATCCACATCTTTTGTCTAAATATGACGAATTATATAGAGACGATCTCAAACCCAATGAAAAATACATAGCAGAGTTAGACAAGAGAATGCACAAGCTTTGTAAAAAATATAATATCCCTGAAAGAATTTTATTGTAGGTTACATATCACAAAATTTTCAATTTAATTTTTAGATTCGATTTTGGGAAGTATGACTCATTTTTTATTTTTGATTTTTTCTTTTAATACTTTGTCGATAATAGTTTTTTCATCTGCATCAACTACAAATTCTTCAAATGATTCTCCCTTTTTTCTTTTTGATGCTTCTTCGATGGTTTCTTCATTTGCTTGAACAAATATTTTTTCCTCGATTTCTTCTGATTCTGTACTAGATGGAAACGTGTTCTCTTCAGTATCGCCATCGGTGTCAAAGGGTTTAAATTCAGCTATTTTTGATTCAGTTTTTACCGCAGGTGGTTCTTCTGTTCTCTTTTGAGAATGAAAAGGGGTTTCGTTATTTTTTATGTTGACGTCACGCTGACGATATTGGCTTTTACAGTTTGATATCATTTCAAAAGTTTCTGTAATGAAATCTATTTCTTCAAGTGTTGGAGACCAACTTACGGTGTTTTTCTCTGTTGAGAAATTAGGCGCATTTCTATCAAAATAGATGCCCAGCGTCAAACCTCCAGATTGATTATCCTTTTCTATCTGAAGTTTTACAAATATATTGTCATTTTTATCCATGGCAATCCCACCACACTAGAAAAACTACATCTTTTATTAGAACTTATACTTTTCCTTTATCTATACTAACGATTTGCGTTATAGATTTGTTCAGAACGGTAAATTTAAAAGAAACGAAAGATTACTTTTAAAAAGCGATTTAACTATATATTGCTACATTATATCAAATTGACGAAAAAGGATGAGGAGAAAATGAAAAAAATAATGGTTGTAGACAATGAGCCGGACATAGTTGATCTTACTAGAACGGTTCTGGAACTCGGCGGTTATAGTGTCATGCCTGCATATAGTGGTGAAGAATGTCTTAGAAAGCTAGAAAAAGAAACAGCAGATTTGATCCTTTTAGATATTATGATGCCAGGAATGAGTGGGTGGGACGTCTTCAATCGCATTAAAAAGAAAAACAGTGAAATCAAAGTAGCTTTTATGAGTGTACTGGAGATATCAGATAAAAGAAAACAAGTGCTTTTAGATGAGGGACTAGCAGACTACATAATGAAACCATTTGATAAAGAAACGTTGCTGAAAAAAGTTGACAATATATTAAAAAATTAGATTTATTAAATGATTAAAACATAAAACATTTGCAATATGATGGGATGCAAAATAAGAGGTGAGTAATTTAGATTTTATGTTATATGAGAATAACTAAAAATAATTTAAAACTGCATTGGAAGATAAAAATGAAGAATGAACCTGATATCGTAAAGAAACTAAGAGAAGAGGAAAAAATAGGGCAGCTTAATATTAAATCACAATGTAGCTATGAACAATTAAAGATCCCAGAGGAAACATTGCATGAGACCTCTGATAAGACAGGTACATTCTTAGAAAATGGGTTAGAAACAGAGGGGGATATTGGTGAACTTTTTGATTTTGGGGAATTATACAAAATATTATTTGAAACTTCTGCTGTCGCAATAACACTTACCGATGAAAATGAGAGGATTGTCTCTTGGAATAAGTATGCTGAAGAACTCTTTAACATGAATGAAAAAGAATTATACATGAGACCAGTCAATACGCTTTATCCTGTAGAAGAATGGCAAAAAATACGAGCAGAAAATGTGAGAAAAAAAGGAATTAAATATCGAATAGAAACCAGAATGATTAGGAAAAACGAAGGTCCCTTTGAAGTAGAGATATCTCTTTGCGTTCTCAAAGGTTCTGGAGGGAAGAATGTAGGTTCAATAGGGATTATCAAAGACATTACTAAATTGAAAACATCGGAGAGAAAATTCAAAGAATCTGAAGAAAGGTACAAAACAATATTTGAAAATTCCGCTGTCGCAATAACACTTACCGATAAAAATGAGAGGATTGTCTCTTGGAATAAGTATGCTGAAGATTTACTGGGAATGAATAAAGACGATCTATACATGAAACCTGTGGAATCTCTATACCCACCTGAAGAATGGAAGAAAATACGATCAGAGAATGTACGGCAAAAAGGCATGCAGCAGTCTATAGAAACTAAAATTCTAAAAAAGAATAACGAACTAATTGACGTTGATTTATCGTTAAGTGTTTTAAAAAATCATGGAGGGATGGTAATTGGTTCTATAGGTGTCATTAATGATATAACCTATCAAAAATGGATAAAAGATGCTTTGGAAGAGTCTGAAAAAAAATTTAAACAACTATATGAAAATGCTCCAATTCCTTATCATACTTTATCACCAAACGGTGAAATAACCTCTGTAAATGAAAAATGGTGTAAAACATTGAAATACACAAAAGAGGAAGTTATTGGAAAATCAATTTTTGATTTTGTTATTAAAAGTGAGAAAAAGTCAGCTAAAACTTCGTTTGAGAAAAAAATATTGGAGAAAAAATCATACACAGGAGGCCATGAAAGAACATATGTAACTAAAGATGGAGAAGAACGGATATTTATCATACATGATTATTTCTCTTTTGATAACGATAAAAACGTAATGTCGGTTCATACAACAATGGAGGACATTACCCAACGTCGGCAAGTATGGGACAGGATGATGAAATCAGAAGAAAAGTATCGTGTGCTCGCAGAAACATCTGCCGATGGTGTTCTTACTACCGACGTACTTGGTCGTTTAACATATGTAAACCCTTCTCTCGAAAAAATTTTAGGGAGAAGAAAAGGCAAGATCCTGGCAACTCTATTTAGAGATTATCTTTCCGAATCATCTGTGTATCTATTTCAACAGGTATTTCTTGATGTTAGGAAAAAAGAAAAGAAAATGGAAAATATAGGACTGGATGTTATTCACGATGGCGGATATGAAATTCCCATTGAGGCAAATATTTCTCCTTTGAAAAAAGATGGTAGTTTTATTGGTATAGAATGTACATTAAGGGACATTTCTGAACGGAAAAAGATAGAAAGAGAATTGAAACAATCTGAAAAACTTAGGACCGAGTTTATGAACATCGCAGCACATGAACTCAAATCCCCAGTAACCCCAATAAAAGGCTATTTAGAATTGATAGAATCAGATAAAGATGCTGATGAAAAAATTAGGAACTGGGCTAGTATAGGGATGAGAAATGCTGAACGATTAATGCATTTAATAAACGATATTTTAGATGTATCTAGACTTGACACAGATACAATGAGATTTAATATGGAAAAGTGCGATCTGACAGAGATTTTTGATGATGCAATAGAAGATATAGAACCTGACATTGAAAATAAGAACTTGATATTTATTAAGAAAATACCGGAGAATCTCCCAAAAATAGTCTGCGATAAATATCGTTTGTCACAGGTTTTGAAAAATCTCTTAGGAAATTCTATCAAATTTACAGATTATGGATCTATTACACTTATGGCTGAAGAAAAGGAGAAACATCTTTTCATTTATGTTGAAGATACGGGCATTGGAATTTCAAGTGATGAAACAAAGAGGATTTTTACAAAGTTTTACCAAGCATATACAGGTGAAGATCGGAAAAATGAAGGAACAGGACTTGGTTTATTTATATGCAAAGAGATAGTGAAGAAGCACAATGGGGAGATATGGGCAGAAAGTAAGGTTGGAAAAGGAAGTAAATTTACTATAAAACTGCCTATCTAAAATCTTAAGTTTTTAGGACTAGGAATCTTCCAATGTTATTATTTACTGGGCAAAAAGTAGAGGAAGATGTATCTTATTATAAAGACGTTTTATAAAATCCAAGGACAATACCTGGATTTCCTTCGATTGTTAATGTTTCTTTTAATTTGCCATCTACATAGAATTCTGCTTTGGCAATATCCGTATTATTCGCATTGACGCTGACCTGACCAAATATTATTGTCCTAAAGAAGGGCAGTATCTTTTTAATTTTTATATAGATGAAATCATCTGGTATCACAATAAAAATATTCCTATAAGAATCGCAAGAAAAGCTTGTAACAAATTACACCTTATCGTTCCCAAGGCATTTTCTTATCAAGACATTCTGTCCAAAATATGCGCAGGTTATCTGTTAGAAGATCATCTCGTTCTAAAATAGTGAAATTTTTTTGTACAATCATATCAATGTGTTTTCCCAGACTTAGTTTTTTAACTTGTTCCTCCAAAAGATTTTTTATTTCTGTATATTCCCTTTTTATTTCCACGTATAATCGTTTATCCTTTTCAAAGGGTTTCCTGATCGTTCTGTGATTGTCTGCCCATCTTTGAATGAACCCATCTGTGTTTTTTTTCATTTTTACAGGCGGACCCATATGCACCATTGTTTTCGAAATCGTCCGTTTTTCAGGAAAAAGTATCATGTAAACGGCAGTATCATTGATATGAAATTTGGAATCAAGTATTGTAAAATCATATTGCCCACACATCTCTCTTATTGAACGAACTGCCTTACGTACTTGGGGATAGAGATTTTCTGGAATAATAGGTGGTTTTTCAATCTTCACTGCAATGAATTCTCTTGTTTCAATTTCTTTTCTAATTCTATCAATTGACCATGGTTTTACTTCATTTGGAAAGAAAAACGTGATACATGGTTTTTTTATGTATTCTTTGCATGCCTTTACAAAAAGATCAAATTTTTCTTTCGATAATGCTGAAGAAACGTTTCTTTCACTATCAACTGGGTCAATAAATACAAGCGGTGTGCCAAAATGAGGGGGCTTAGCTTGAGTTAATGAAAGTTTTTTGCCATGTTGCCAATTTTTAGCGTTGATTATTAAAGTCTGAAATGAGGAATATTCTAAGATTAAAATCTCACAAAGATATCCAGAAAAACCTTCGACTTCTGCTTCGGCTCCGTAACACCCTATACCTTTCAAGAATTGTTTGAGTAACCTAATTTCCTTTTTTTGTGATTCTGAAAGATGCTCTTTTACATATTTTGTATGAAGAGGGGTTCTATCCACTGCCGACAATTTTTGTGACGCGGATTCTATCTTATAACACGGGACAATTTCGGTTTTAACACCATTGTATGTTCCACGTATATACGGATGTTCGGCAAAACACTCTTCTTGATTTT
>JAGLML010000066.1 GCA_023140035.1 Thermoplasmatales archaeon | reverse complement strand
AGAGTGGCAATAAATGAAATTTAACACATCATTTTCACTTAATTTACTTGTCAAAGGCACGAGTGTTACGACAAGTAAGTAATTTCTTAACGGTATTTCTGGATATAGGTTATTTTGATAAAAAATTAGTTTCTTTTGCTAAAGAGTATTTCTCTTATTGGGATATATGCAAGCAACAAACCGACATATGCTAAAACCAAAAGCCCCGGCCACCATGAAGCAGTTTCCATAAGTGCAAGGTTGATTCCTAAAACAACGAGTACTGCAACAACTACTCCCATTAGTGCTTCTCCTGCCACGAGTCCTGCTGTGAACAAGAGCCCTGTTCTTATTGCCTTTTCCTTTGGTTTCACACCAGTTTGTTTGATTGCTAGTTCCCAATCGCTGATCTCTTCTTCTGCACTTCCATATTTTTTCTTTAGAAAGTTATCGGTAAGGTATCTGATGCTCCCACCTGCAAAGATGGGTACAGAGAGGGTAAATGGAAGATATATTCCAATGGCCACTGGAAGTACTGGTAGGTCAATCAGGATAAGAACAAATGCCAAGACTGCTCCAGCAATAACGTAAGGCCACAGCATTTCTCCCCCCAAAATACCCTGCACTATTCCCTTCATAAGAAATGCCTGTGGTGCTGGTAGGCTTTGACTGCCGATGGTAAACGCCTCATGTAAGACGCCAATTATAACACCTATCACTCCCGAGATAGCGAGAACTCCAAAGATCATTGAAACCTGCAGTTTTTTAGGTGTTGCTCCAATCATTTGACCAGAAGCCATCGTTTGCAAAAGATCTCCGGAAACTGATCCTCCAATACAAATAACAGCTGAAATAAAGATAACAATAGCCATTCCTTCAAGTCCTGTTGCTCCAAATCCTAGCATTATTAAACTGACTATGAGAAGTATTGTTACAGTAACACCAGAAATGGGGCAATTTGATGAGCCTACAAGACCTGTTAAATAGCCAGCGAGGGCACTTGCTATAAATGCTAAGAATATTGTCAACACTGCCATGATAATGGAGATTTCTATTGACCCTGACAACCATTGATATAAAACAAAAATTGGGATGATCATTAGTCCTATTGATATGAATATAAGTTTGTAACTTAAGTCCTGCTCTGTTCTTTTTTTGGTTTTTACTGCTCCTGCTTTTATGCCAAGTACTGCTTCCTTTACGCTGTCTACAAGGTTGGCTCTTATAGAATATACTGCCCAAAGTCCCCCTACAAGCATTGCTCCCACTCCGATATATCTTACTTGTTCTCCCCATATGGTGTAGAATCCTCCTATAAGTGGTCCAAGATCAGCGTATTCTCCTACTGGAAATGGTAGTCCACTGGCCAAAATAAGCAATGGTGCTATAATAACCCAACCTATAAGTCCGCCGACTAGAACATAGGATGATATTTTAGGACCTATAATCCATCCCACCCCTAAAAGAGCTGGAGAGGTTACCGTTCCGCCATAAAACCATCCCTCATGCTCTTTTCCCAAGATAGCATACTTGCCGATGCTTACCATTCCATCTATTGTGCCTCTAAAGATATTTAATGAGATTTGTCCAAATTTGAACAGTGCTGCTATTATTGCTCCGATTGCAAGCCATATGCTACTTACTTCGCTTTTTTTATCTGATTTTTCTCCCCCCACGGTTGTTGTTAATACCGCTGCTACTGCTATTCCTTCTGGAAAGGGGAGGTCTGTTTTTACTACTAGTGCTCTTCTTAAGGGTACCATCCATAATACGCCGAGAAGTCCCCCTATTAAGGAGATAAATGTTGTTTGCAGGTAATTTATTTCAGTCCATACATCTAAAAGTATTAGAGCGGGGATTGTAAATATCACACCAGCTGCAATGCATTCTCCTGCAGATGCCCCCATTGTTGCAATATTTACTTCCAAAATTGTTGGTTTAAACGGTTTCATTAGTGCTAAAGCTAGTACTGCTCCCGGTATTATTGCCGAAACAGTCATTCCTGCGTAAAGTCCAAGATATGCATTTGCTGCCCCTAGTACAACTGCGAGAAATACTCCTACCAGTATAGCCTTTATTGTAAGTTCTGGAATTGTTTTGTCTGCCGGGATAAAGGATTTGAAGTTCTCTCGTGACATTTTATTACAACTTATATATAAATATAACAATCTCAGTATTAAAATTTAATTGAAGAATTTCAAAATAATATCGAAAGCGTAAAATGAAATGTAGGATCTCCAATAATTATAGTGTTACCTAATGAAGTGTCTCTAATCATGGATTCTGCAAGGGTTTTTCCTTCCAGCAGATCGGGTAAGGCATTCTCAATAAAACTAATTGGATAGGAGAATCCGTTTTGGGAGAGAAGACCGAGGGCCATAACCTTTACATGCTTACTTGTGAATATTTTAGAACCATACCATGTACTCTCTATACTTGGGTCAAGTGTATTGGTATCTGTTTGATCCGACCACCAGCCATTCACATAGCATCCATCTGCTCCAAAGAATGGTGCATCTAACTGATCGATGTTATCTGCGGAAAACCATCCACCCTTACTAGCATTGATATCCGTTCCAGAGGGGTTAGAATGTCCATGAACAAAGTACATTGAGTATGCCTTAGAAAGTGATGTTTTTACCTCTAAATCTGAAGGATCTTCAAAATAGTATAAATTTCCATAAGAACTTAAACTTTGGTAAGTGTCCTTTGAATTTTTATTGAGATCGGAGCTTTCAAAAACTAACATATCTTCGAGGTAACTGTTTCTGTTGATTGAAAATTTGTTGAAAGCATAGATTATCTGTGATTTCTTTGTCTGATAATCCAGAGCGTGGGTTGGATAAAGAAGCGATATGCATATATCTGTTGTATAAGGCTTGGAAACAACCCCTCGTTCTGATATTTCGTAGGCGGCTTCTCCACCGACTGTAGACCATGGTACTGTACTTGGTTTTTCCATGTAATCACAATCCCCAGCTAGTGGAGTATCAATATCTTCTCCAACCATAATACAGGTTTTGATGCGATATAATGAGTAGTGCTGTTCAATTGTTTGATCGATTTTTTTATAGTCGTTGTTTTCTTCTTGTATCAGTATTATTTTTATGTTCCAGCCAAGATCTGATTTTACAGTACTTATATAGGCATTGATCGTAGTTGTTATTTCTGCATCATAGCTGTATTGAGGTGAAATAAAGATCAACATGTCTATTCTTTCTTGAATGTTTGTAGGTATAAACATTGCATGGTTTTGAGGAAGTATTGTCTGTGTTTGGGCCGATAGAATTGGCACTCCTATGGATAAGATAATGAGTCCAAGCACGGTAACGGTTATAAATACTCTTTTTTCCATCTCTCTTCACACCCAATCAGATGTTATACTCTTCTATAGATAATATTTAAATCTATAGTGGCATACTCTGTTAGTTATTATATATAAACATATGGTGTAAAAATGTCGAAATGAAAAAAGAAAAAAAGGGTGGTGTAGAACTACTCCCGCGATGTATTTTAATCCTCTTATGTGACCTCTATGGTTATTCTCTCTGTAGTATCTGTTTCACCGTTTGCATCAGTGACTGTTAAGGTTACCGTGTAGATTCCAGTAGCAGCATAGATGTGAGTTGAGTTTGTCTCGTTTGATGTGTTGCCATCGCCGAAGTCCCATGCCCAAGTTGTTATGTTTGCATCGCCTGCTGTTGAAGTGTCAGTAAATGTGATTTCATCGGTCGTAGTGATATTTTCCATTGGTGTGTAGTCAAATGATGCGGTTGGTGGCATATAAGAAACTGTAATAGTTGCAGAATATTTGCTTGACTCCCCTTCTTCATCAGTAACAGTTAATGTTACAGTTTTGTCCCCAATCGTGGTATAAGTATGAGTTGGATTCTGTTCGCTTGAGTCTTCAATACCATCACCATCAAAATCCCAAGACCATGACGCAATTGTGCCATCTTCATCGGTTGAGGTATCTGTAAATGTGACTAAATTGTTTGCAAATATGTTTTCAGTTGGACTATATGTAAAACTTGCCACTGGTACTTTATTTTTTACTTCCCTTTCTACACATCCGCTTAACATGCCCACTACCAATGCTAGACATAGAATAGGCATAATTATTCTCTTTTTCATTTATTTTCCTTCGTCCCCAAAATATAAATTTAGTAAAGATACAATACAGTAGTTAAACTTAAATGTTTGGCATGAAATAAAACAGTGTTACTGTACTGATTTCATCTCTACATTCATTCTACAGAATTAAAAAAAGAAGGTTTTATTTTTTTGTTTTCTTCTTTGTTTTTTTTGGTGGTTGCTTTTTGTTCTTATTACCAGATTTTTTGGGTGGTTCTGGTTTTTTAGGAGGTTTCTTTGTCTTTATTAGCGCAACGAATGCTATAATGAGGGCAACTATTATGGTTATCAATATAATGAGATAAGTGTAATCCTCTTCTGGTTGAGTTGGCTCTCCTTTGTAATCTGTAAGCTCCCCAGTATCCATATCATATACATAATCCCATTCATCGTCTCCGTCGTTGTCAATTAAGTATTTTCCGTCTTGCTGTCCGAGGTCTGTTTCTACATCTGTGTCGTGGAATGTATCGTAGGTTCCATCAGCATCATCATCGGCAATATACCCAATATCATCGACAATATGCACATCTATTAAGACGACATGTGATGTGGTTCCAGAGTATGTTTCGTTATCATATGCTTCAACAGTAATAGTATATTTTCCTGCTGATGTCCAGCTATGTGTCTGTGCCGCTGCTGTGCCGTTTGCAAAGAACTCCGTTGTATTTGTTTCACCGTCGTCCCAATTGAAAATATAAGATATTGTGTCATTGTCTGGATCTGTTGATACTGCCGTATATACATATTCAGTGTTTTTTGTTCCATTTTGTGGACCATCGATTTCTGGGTCAAAAGGTGGCCTGTTTGGCATTATTATATCAGCAGTTGTTTCGCCATTATCTGTAGCCCCATAATCATCTGTTACTGTTAAAATTACTCTATATTCTCCAGGGGTGTCATAGACATGTACTGGATTGACCCCATAACCGGTTGTACTATCACCAAAATCCCAAGTGTAGTTGGTAATAGCTCCATCGTCAGTGCTTCCTGAGCCATCAAATGTTATCTCCTCATCGACAAATCCAGAATACGGTCCATTTGCATCTGCACTTGGGTTTTGATTTCTTGAACCTGATGAACCTGATGGGGCTTCAAAGTGTGAAGTAACGTTCTTATCACCAGTCATATTAATGGTTTCAGGGTTATTACTACCACTTAGATCATCACTCCAATGGCTGAAGGTCCAGCCTGGATCAGCATTTGCAGTTAATGTAACAACAGTACCAGATGGATATGTATTTTGATCAGGGTTCTTTGTAACAATTCCATTTCCAATGATATTTATGGTTAGTGTATATGTATATTGATCTTGTGTAAATGTTGCAGTAACCGCCTTATTGCTGGTCATGGTGATGGTTTCAGGGTTTTTGCTACCAGTTAAGTCACCAGACCAATAGCTGAATGTCCATTCAGGATCAGCATTAGCAGTCAACTCAACAAGAGTACCATAAGTGTACGTTGTTTGATTTGGATTCTTTATTACTGTACCGTTTCCAGCAATAGTCACTGTAAGAATATATTGGTCCTGTGTGAAATGTGCAGTAACCGATTTATTACTGGCCATGGTGATGGTCTCTGGGTTATTACTCCCGCCAAGATCACCAGACCAATGGCTGAAAGACCAACCAGGATCAGCCGTTGCAGTTGTGTTGACGATGGTATTAGAGGGATACGTGCCACCTGGAGGATCCAAATCTACTGAACCAGATCCTGCTATGCTAACGTTAAGTGTGTAATTAACGTCAGTCTGAGTAAAATGCGCAGTAACACTCTTGTTACTGCCCATGGTGATAGTCTCTGGGTTATTACTACCACTTAGATCACCACTCCATTGACTAAAAAACCAACCAAGATCAGCAGTTGCAGTTAACGTAACAACGGTGCCAGATGGATACGTGCCTTCTGGAGGATCCAAATCTACTGAACCAGATCCGGCTATGCTAACGTTAAGTGTGTAATTAACGTGAGTCTGAATGAAATGAGCTGTCACCGTCTTGTTGCTGGTCATGTTGATAGTTTCAGGGTTATTACTACCACTTAGATCATCACTCCAATGACTAAAAAACCAACCAAGATCAGCAGTTGCAGTTAACGTAACAACGGTGCCAGATGGATACGTGCCTTCTGGAGGATCCAAATCTACTGAACC
>JAGLML010000065.1 GCA_023140035.1 Thermoplasmatales archaeon | reverse complement strand
GGTAAAATAGTGTGTACCGGTGGAAAAAACACGGAGGATGTGTCAAAAGCAGTGGAGGATCTGTTAGAAAAACTTTCTTCAATGGGGCTGCTTCACTAAACCCCTTTTTCCTACAATTTTAAGCTGTACTATACGGTTTTCTGCTGTTAACATTCTGATCTTTATTAAAGATTCTTTTACGTGACTGCAATATAATGTCTACGATGGAATCGAATAATTTCTTTTCCTCATCTAACATGTTTTTTAGATCAGGTTTTCCACCACGGGCTTTTGAATGAGCAGCCTGCACTATCTTTCTCTCTCTTATTTCACATATTCCGATAAAGATTTTTTTAATATTTTGAATTTCTTTTTCAGTCATGTTACTAGGATTTTCTTGATACTCTGAAAGTTTAGAATAAAACATTTGCTCAATTTTTGTGAGTAACGGGGATTTTTCTTCCATTAGTTGGATCTTCCTAAAAGTCATATAAGCAGTATCATCAAATTCCATTTTCTTAATCCCCAGACTATATCATAAAACACGTTAAAATAGATACTTACTCTTCTTTTGTCTTTGAGTTAATAAAAATGTTAAATACATCTAATATTTTTGACCAGTAAGTCTGCTGACCATTCTTCTCACTACGAGTACTCGTGCGATAAAATCAATCTCGTTTGCTTCTTGTTTACTCGAAATATTTCCAGCAACCATCATCGATAAATTTGTTCTTTTCTGTATATAAACGTGTTATTGTTCATTTGTTATCAAAAATCCATGTGGGAGTATTTATATAATGTAGATTATTCCCTCTAGGTACTGTTAGATGGATTAAAGGGGTTTTACAGGTTGATTTAATTGGCAAACAAAGATAAGCAAAAAGTGGAGGAAATCATTGAATGTCCTGAATGTGGTAGTACACATCTTAGTAGGGATTATTCTAGAGCGGAATTAGTTTGTGAAGATTGCGGACTGGTTATAGATGATGCTTTTATTGATCATGGGCCTGAATGGAGAGCGTTTGACAGTGAACAGCGTGAGAAACGAGCACGAACAGGAGCTCCTATGACTTATACAATTCACGATAAGGGTCTCAGTACCATGATCGGTTGGACAAACAGAGATGCTTACGGAAAATCGGTCCCAACGAGAAATAGAGCGCAGCTATTCAGGCTGAGAAAATGGCAGAGAAGGATTAGAATTAGCAATGCCATGGAAAGAAACCTTGCATTTGCTCTTTCTAATCTTGATAGAATGTCGTCGGGTATGGGTCTTCCAAGAACTGTGAGGGAGACCGCTGCTATGATTTATCGTAAAGCGGTTTCGAAGAACTTGATTCGTGGTAGAAGTATGGAAGGTGTTGCCGCTGCAGCCTTGTATGCTGCGTGTAGACAGTGTCATGTACCAAGGACGCTTGATGAAGTTGGTCATATGGCACATATGTCAAGGAAAGATATTGGGAGAAACTATAGATATATTGTCCGTGAACTTGGGTTAAAGTTGATGCCTACATCACCACAGGATTATGTTCCAAGGTTCTGCAGTGAGTTAAAGCTCAGTAGCGATGTCCAAGCGAAAACATTAGAGATTTTAAAAGAAGCTGCAGATAAAGAACTTACCAGTGGGCGGGGTCCTACAGGTATTGCAGCAGCATCTCTATACATGGCATCGGTACTTTGTGGTGAACGGAAAACACAACGTGAGATAGCAGAGACAGCTGGTGTAACAGAAGTAACCATTAGAAATAGGTACAAGGAACTTGCAGAAAAACTGGGTATAAATATTATCATGTAGGCTTACCGTTCTACCTATTTGCCCTTCTTTTTAGCTAAGCATATTTCAATTGTAGATACGTTAGATGTTCTACCTTCTTCATTGGTAATGCTCTCAGTACTAATTTTTATCTCTTTTACTTCCTTATCTGTAGCAAACCTGTTTCTCGTAATTTCTGCAGTGTCAACCGCCGTACTTATTGCTCTGCCTCTAGCTATAAACAAAAAAATCTTGTTTAAAGTTCATACAACCCTATACAAACAGAACTTCCAATATAAAAAGATGCTATCCAGTTAGTTATTTAACGTCTTGGCAAATACAAAATTTAGATGGAGATAATATATGGAATCTGCTCTTGGGGACTTGGACATTCAACACGATCCTTACCGATAATAAGGAAACTGATAAATGAAAATAATAACGTGACTATCATATCAAATGGTAGATCCCTAGAATTATTAAAAAAGGAACTTGGAGAAAAAGCTCAATACAGAGATATACCTGATTATCCGATGTTACTTTCAGAAAATTCTAGACAGTTTATGGCGAAAAGCGTAATTTACTGGCCATTATTTATCAAGAGAATAGAATCGGGTTTGGTTAAGCTTTCAAAATTACTAAAAGAAAAAAAATATGATCTAATAATTTCTGATGCTCGATATGATATGTATAGCAAGAAAATTCCTTCTTTTTTTATTTCTCATCAGATGCGGATTATGAATCCGCTTCGAATAAAGATGTTTGAATCTGGCAGTGAACTATTCAATCTCTTTTTTTTCAAAAGATTCTCTGGTGTAATTGTACCAGATTACAGAGAAAATAGTATATCTGGGGATTTGTCACATAATCTAAAAAAAATTGATGAAAATAAGCTTCACTATGTCGGCGCTCTTTCTGATTTTAAGAAAAGAAAGATGAAGAAAGATATCGATTATTTGATATCGATTTCTGGTCCTGAACCACAAAGAAGTATTTTAGAGGGAAAATTAATATCTCAGGTTCAAGATTTAGATGGAAATATTGTAATGACTTTAGGAAAAGTAGAGAAATACTCTAAGACAAAGAAGAAAAATATTACTACTTACTCATTTCTAACAAAAGAAAAAAGAGAGGAACTTTTGAATGAAGCAAAAATTGTTGTTTCACGTTCTGGGTACTCTACAATAATGGACTTAGGAGTAATTGATACAAAGGCTCTGCTGATTCCTACACCTGGCCAAATAGAACAAGAATACCTATCGGAGTATCATAACAAAAAGGGTACTTTTTATTCAGTAAATCAAAACGAAATAAACTTAAAAAAGGATATTGAAATTGCAAAAAAAACTACAGGAATAAAAAGAAATTGTGATGTAAATAAAACTGTAGATAACTTTATGGATGTAATTAATTCTAACATATAAATCCTAATGACTTTAAATATAATAACTAATATACGAGGAAGGGATGCCGCTGATGACTATACCAAAACCTCGCAAGATAATAAAAAACTGGTTTTTCTGGTTAATTGTAATCACAGTTACGGCTATAATTTTGAGATCACTTCCCGCTTGGACAAATGCTGCATGGGGATGTGATTTTGGAATATATTACGGTCTTACAAATTCTCTTGTAGATAATCAAGAGTTGTTTAACCCATATTATGGCTGGGGAGGATCCTATCAATATTTCCCGGTTTTATATGCTG
The DNA here is from genome assembly GCA_023140035.1 of Thermoplasmatales archaeon. Lineage (GTDB taxonomy): Archaea > Thermoplasmatota > E2 > DHVEG-1 > DHVEG-1 > JAGLML01. The sequence continues at coordinate 2,891 of JAGLML010000065.1, read as the reverse complement.
TAACTGGTGCTGCACATTGGATCACAGGCATTGATGTTTTAACAATTATGCCTAAAATCGCACCAATTTTCGGCGGTCTTTCTGTATTACTTTTTTACTTTGTTGTATACGAATTATTAGGTGATAGAAAAAAAGCTCTCCTTTCTAGTCTTTTCCTTGCTGTCATGCCATTTCATGTTTATCAGACTAGCCATGCCTCACCTTTGACCATAGGTCACTTTTTCATGATGTTTTCTATTTATTTTTTCATAAAATTCAGGAAGGATACAAGATTTATAATCCCACTTTTTATCTCAACAATTCTGCTTATCATGTCTCACCATCTTACAACATATTTTTACCTGGTTTCCTTAATATGTATTGTATTTGTTGAAAATGCAAGTAAAAAGGAATGGACGCATTCACTAAAAAAAGATGTTTTGTACATACTGGCAACAAGTGGTCTGATTTTTTCGTATTGGATTTTTATTGCTACGCCAGTTTATGACAGTTTTATGAGGGGAGGGCTTAGACTAGGACCCATAAATATAAACTCAAGTTACACAATTATTCTATTTTACATGCTATTCGCTTCAATGTTTGGAATTGTTTGGTTGAAAAGGAGATTAAATTTATTCATTATTAGGGGAAAACCTACTGTTAAATCTGCAATTGTAAAGTTTTTTTTGACAATGGCTATATGTTTGACAGTCATGAGTATTTTTTCTGTATTTAAACTACCTTGGACAAACTTCAGTTTCACTCCATTATCAATTATTTATTCATTGCCATTGATTCTTATCTTTGCATTTGGAGTTGCAGGTTTTAGATATACCAGATTCATACAAAATGGAAGTTTTATTAGGGGGTGGCTTTTAGCAATACTTGTCTCGTTTGTATATGGGTTGCTAACAAACAGCTCAGCTATACTGCCACATAGACATTTTGAATATATTATGGCACCTCTAAGTATTATTTCAATATTTGGCATAAGCGGAATTTTTCTGAACCTAAATTATGAACGAATTTCCAAATTTACTAAGAAAATTCATCATATCAATAAACCGTCTCTTTATTACTTTAAAAAATCGAGTTTCTTACAAAAGCGGCAACTTATTTACATTGCTGTAATCTTCTTTCTTGTTACTGCAAATGCTGTATCTGTTTATCCTTCCCATGTAGCATTAAATGCATCATATGAGGTGATAACAGGCGAGGACTTTGCAGTCATAGAATGGATGGATGAGAATTTTGATAAAAACAGTAGCATTATAGCTTCAGATCATCGTCTTGCAAGGATTACAGAAGCTGTTGGATTTAATACTACTTTAGATGAATCAAGCATTATCTGGATTTCGGAGAATTTTACTGACTATATACATGAATTAGAAGGAATTGGTAAAAATTACGGTAAAATCACTCATGTGATAATAGATGACATAATGAAAGATAGGGTAGTACATGTTGGCTTTGGAGAAATCTTCTATATGACAAATGAATCTTATGAAAAATTTTCGTACCAACCTTTTGAACTTGCATATAGAAATGCAACTTTAAATCAAGACATGGAAGAAGAACATTGGGCAGAAGTTTATACTGTTAATTGGACATTTATAAAAGAAATTTTAGTAAAAGCATAACTTCATTTGTTTTTATAACTCTCAATTACACTTTCATACACTTCTTCAAATTGGCAACCTACATAGTTCATTGAGTGCTTTTTGATTAGTTCTAAACTATTCTTACTCATAGTATTTCTAAGATTTTTATCTGACAATATCTTGACAACGTCGCTTGCCAGTTGCTTGCTATTTCTTGGATCAAATAAAAGACCATTATCTAAATTTACAAGCTCAGGTACTGCGCCTTTATTTACCACAATAGCAGGCAATCCTGAAGCAATTGCTTCCATTGTCACAATACTTTGTAGTTCGGCTTCTGCAGGCATCACAAACAAATCACCAAGTGAATATATGTTGATATAATCCTTCCAGTCTAAAAAATCTATGAATGTTGTGTTATCTGACACATGCAATTTTTCTGTTAGCTTTTTCATCTTTTGTTTATATCCGCCACCTGAACCGCAGAAGAGAAAATGAGCGTCTATTTCTTTAAGTACATGCGGTATTGCTTTTACAAGAACATCCAGATTTTTTTCACTGCTCATCCTACCAGTGTACAACACAATATTTTCTTTTGGTATGTTGAATTTTTTCCTCAGGTATTCACCATTATTATTAGGGTTGAAAACCTCAATATTTACTCCGTTTGATATGGGTGTTATCTTTGTTTTTAGACCCCTATTAACGTATATGTCTGCTCCAGTTTGTGTTGGTATAGTTGCCCAGTCAACCAAATTGAAAAAGTAAACAAGATATTTCCATGAATATTTATTCATCATGTTATAATATCGAGAGTTTAAAAAAGGGGAAAGCATGTTTTCGGGTAAAATGTGAATAGAGCCGACGACCGGTATCCCATACTTTTTGGCACATGCCAAAGTGCTAGCACCTATAGGGTATGGAGAACAAACATCCACAACGTCTGGTTTGAATGTTTTGATAATTTTTTTTAATTGAAAAATAGGAAACGGTGAAAAATGATACTTATTGTTCATGTAAAAGGGTAACGTTACCCCCCTCAGCCTGAATATCGTTGATCCGTTGTCTTGTTCAACACTGTTTTTAAAGGAAAAGCCAGGTGCTAGTACACCTACCTCATTTCCACGTTTTACAAGTTCATGTACGAGACGGTGTTGGGCAACTGCCCCGCCATCAATGTTCGGATAGTATGACTCGGTCGCAAATAATATTTTCATAACAATCGATATCCAGATCTATCTCATAATCTCATAGTTGATAAATAATGCTTACTAAAATAGTAAAACTCATGAATTACTTAAAGAGGTAGGG
>JAGLML010000064.1 GCA_023140035.1 Thermoplasmatales archaeon | reverse complement strand
TCAGTACCAATTTTTATCTCTTTTAGTTTTGCATCTGTAACAAACCTGTTTCTCACAATTTCTGCAGTGTCTACCGCCGTACTTATCGCTCTGCCTCTAGCTTTTATTATAACCTCGTCTGAGCCACTGTTGAACTGTGTTACGACTGCAAGCACATAGCTCATTGGCGGTTTGCTTCCAACATATATTACGTTTTCATCTGTTCTTTTTTCTTCGGTGGTTTCTTTTTTTGTTGTTTCTTCTGCCATAGTCTTTCTCCTTCATCAATCTACAATTTTTATAGCAATAACATCTATCTCTATATAAAACTATATCCCTAGAACCCCATATTCCTATCTGTACTGAGGGATTTTGTATAGATCAAGGGTGCAGATTAACCACGGCTGAGAAAAGTATGGGACATAAGGGGTCTTAATTGAGTGGGATCATCTAAGCCTTCGGATAATATATGCCTTGCAATTATGACAAACGCCCTGGGCTATCTCATTCATTGTGGCTATTTTTTTTCCACATGCCCAACAAAGGAAGGCTCCATCCTCAATTGTTTCAATCATAGATATCTTGCAGCTATTACAGTTGCCTAGATCTATCTCATTAATTGTTGATAATTGTTTTCCGCAACCACCACAAAATAGTTTTCCTACTTCCATCATCTCTTCCTAGATATATTATTTTGTTTTGAAGGCTATTTAAATGTATTGTGTGAAAATGTCAAAATGAAAAATTATACCGTCGTGTTTCCCATACTCATTTATTCATCCCCAAGTTTTTATAGATTTGATAAAGAATACAGTTTCCTTCACCAGGACACACAACATCGGGAGGAGTCAAACGACATCCAGGTGAATCACGATATCTGATTTTTGATTTAAAATTACATTCTTCTATCATTTTTTCATCCCCATAACTGCCAATTCTTATAAAAACATGCCTTACAATTCTATATCTCTCCCATTATAAGAGTTTGTTTTGAAAATTTCTGTCATAGGGTTGTTATTTTTGTAAGAACTATAAAGATATCTGGTATCAGTTACTACAATGCTACTTCTATTTATTTTGATGCTGATATTGCTTCGATTTTTACTAATATGATTTATCAGTTTGGCTTACCAACAACAGTAGGTAATCACTAGCTTAAAAAACATTGTCTATCTCAGATTCTTTCCTTTACAAAATTAACTAGTTGTTCTTTTGTGAAAGGTTTTTGTAAAAAGGTATCGGTTTCGCCAGTAGTCAACTTTGAATTAGGTTTCATTGAGAAAAGAGCTGTTTTATCACTACAAGGCATTGGTGTACCAATTAGAATCAAATCAAAGGTTCCTTCTTTTTCCATGATTTCTAACGCCTGACGGCTATTATTTGCAGTAACAACATCTACCTCGTCATTCTCTAGAAAAGATTTTACCTTTTCAAGAACAGCAACTTCATCGTCAACTATCATTATAGTTTTTATTATTCTCACCTGTACATCAAATAATGCTTAGTGAACTTAAAACTTTCTTTTTTAGGAAAGTTTAAATTATATGTATATTTACATCAGACTAGTATGATTAGTCGAGAGCAGGGGTTCAAGTTATTAAACAAGTATCTCAAAAATGAAAATCTGATAAAGCACTCTCTAGCAGTAGAAGTAATATTACGAGAAATTGCAAAAAAGTTGAATGAAAATGAAGAAATATGGGCATTGACTGGCTTGCTTCACGACCTTGATTACGATTATACCAAAGAAGAGCCAGAAAAACACACAACGTTTACTGCTCAAATTTTAGAGGGACTGGTACCGAAAGAAGTAGTAAATGCCATTAAATCCCACAATTATCAACATACCATACAAGCTCCTGAAACTTCACTTGATAAATTCCTCATTGCTGCAGATGCGGTTTCTGGTCTTATTATTGCAACAGCACTTATTGTGCCATCCAAAAAACTCTCTGATGTTGAACTAAAAACACTGATTAACAAATTTAAAGACAAATCCTTTGCAAAAGGATGCAACAGAAGAAGAATTGCGCTTTGCACAGATGTTGGAATAGAGCTTAATGAATTTCTTAAAGCGAGTCTCAATGCCCTGAAAAGTATCGCAGATACATTGGGGCTCTAGTTACAGCAACTTTATATAATATAAGGGTTGTATAAATGGATGATCGTGTGAGTAGAAACAACATGAACAGAAAAAATGGAAACGAAGGAGAATATATACGATTACGATTACCAAAAAAACATAAAAAAGAAATATTTGCAATTGCAGACAGGCTTATGGGCGGATCTAGAATCAATGCTGTATGTGAAGATGGTAAATCAAGAATGGCACGTATACCCGGCAAAATGAAAAGAAGGGCGAGGGTTCGTGCAGGTGATCTGCTTATAATAAAACCTTGGGAGATACAAGACGGAAAAGCCGATGTTGTGTATAGATACACGAGAACCCAGGCAAACACCCTTAGTAGAAGAAAATTATTGCCAGAGGAAATTGATGTCTTCTGAGTTTTTTTTAGATGAAAAATGGATTAAAAAGCTAGATCGGCAAACAATGGTTATAAACGACAGAATAGGTCCTGATAGAAAAACACTCGATGAGGTTTTTGATAAATCTACACTTCTCAGCCTTGGTAAGCTTATTTCTGATAAGGTAATTGAGTATTTGGATTTTCCGATCTCTACAGGAAAAGAAGCAAATATTTTTAGAGGCGCTACACCAGATAAAAAATTTGTTGCAATTAAAATATACCGTACTTCTAATCTAACGTTTAAACATATATCAAAGTATATTGAAGGAGATCCACGTTTCATATGCACCAATAAAACCCGTAGAGGGATTATTTACGAGTGGGCAAAAAAGGAGTTTAAGAATCTAGAAAGACTAAAGAAAGCAAAAGTTAGGGTCCCCGCTCCCATAAAAAAAACTAATAATATATTAGTAATGGAATACATAGGGGATTCAGAAAAACCGGCACCTTTGCTAAAAGACGTAGAGTTAAAGGATCCAAAAAAAATATTTGATGAATTACTTACCTTCATTTCACGCATGTATGAAAGAGCGAAATTGGTACATGCAGATTTAAGCGCTTATAATGTACTAATGTATAAAGATAAACCCTACGTAATAGACGTTGGTCAGGGGGTACTCTTGGAACATCCGTCATCACTTGAGTTTCTTAAAAGAGATATTCACAATACGGTACAATATTTCATCAAATTTGGTATAAAAGAAGATGAAAAAGAAATTTTTGAACGCATTATCAAAAAGTGACTTGCATGAAATATCTAAAAATTCCAAAAGAACGGATTGGTATCCTCATCGGTCATGATGGAGAGACAAAGAAAACGATCGAAGAGATGGCACAGCTACATATAGAGATTGATTCTGTTGAAGGAGAAGTAATAATTGAAGAACACAAGGCAAAAGATCCTCTCCTTGCATTACAAGTAGAAAATGTTGTGCGTGCCATCGGGCGTGGATTTTCTCCAGAATATGCCATGCGATTATTCAAAGAAGATACCGATTTTTTTATATTTGATGTTCATGACTACGTTGGAAAAAAAGCCACACATGTCAGAAGACTAAAAAGCAGGATTATTGGTAGAAACGGAAAAACGAAACACGTCATAGAAAGTTTAACAGGAGCAGATATATCAATATATGGACATACAGTATCGGTTATTGCAGATTTTGAATCAATTGATATAGCTAAAAAAGCGATAGATATGCTACTGAGTGGCAGCAAACATTCTAACGTTTACAGGTTTGTTGAAAGAGAAATGAAAAAAATAAGGAGGGGTCAACGGTTTTGATTCTAACGAACAATCTTTCAATATACATTCATAGAAGAAATCACCCAAAGTTTTAATTATGGAAAAGGATAATTCCTGCCAAGTGTGAAATGATGGAAGATGATCTAACTTTACTAGCTGTCATCCCTTCGGATAGAAAAAAACTGGAGAACATGGGAATAACAAAACTTGAACAGATTGCAATAATGTCGACAGTTTCTTTAGGGATGGGGGGCAGCAAAGGAAATATGCTTATTCAAAGAGCGCGCAATATCCTGGCAAATGAGAATATAAAAGATATAAGAATAATAAACGAAGACCTTATTGAGATAACAGTTGACAGAACAGATAACGCCGTTGTCAAATCAGTTTTGAATGTACTCGATGTATATTCAGTCGGATGGGGCAATGCAGCACTAAAAGTTGAAGAGAATGTTTTAAAACTTTCGAGAAAATCGCAGGCATTTAACAAAGTTATCAGCAAAGCTGGATTTCTTCAAGAAATAATAGAGTCAAAAAAGCTCGAAGAACGTGAAAAGAGCGGTATTTTCTTACCTGATGAAGAACTGAGAAAATTTGCCAAGAAAAGGGGTTTTAAGGGTTTTTGGGAGAATGTCTTCCGGGAAATACGTGGCAACGACATAATGAAGAAAATTATTGCAACCAGTATGTTTTCAACATATGAAGAACCAGTACATTCGTTAATAATTGGAGAGCCGGGTAGTAGCAAAACAATGGCAAAGGAAATTATAGGAGAGCAATTTTCTGGTATTACAACTATCGGCGCAAACACGACACGATCAGGACTTGTCTGTCATTTGGGAACAGGCGATCTTGGTGCACTACCACACTCCAATAAAAAGCTAGTGTTAGTTGATGAGTTCGATAAAATCCCCCGCGAAGACATCGAGTATTGTTATGAGCTGTTATCGAATGGCAAATGTAGTGTCCATTCTGCAAAGCTTCATCAAAATATCGAAAGTAAGTTTATTATGATAGCGTTTGCAAATCCGCGGTCAAAGGTATTTGGGAAGCATGCACTTTCGGACATCGGCCTATCTCCGCTTCTCACAAGCAGATGTGCCCTTATTGTTAAAGTACAAAATATTAGTAAGGCAGAAAGAATTGACCTGTTCCATAAAAAGTTCTATGGTGGAGGAGAGATAAAAGAAAAGCACGAATACTATGATCAATGGGTAAAACTAGCAAGAATGTATGAACCGGAAATAACCGCTTCTGAAAAAACAGTAGAAAAATATATACATGATATGAACGAGATTGTTGAAAAATATTATAATACAACATTGAGAAGGGATCTTCGTATGTCCGATTATATCAGAAGAATACCGTTCGCAATCGCTCGGTCATCGTTTTCTTCCGTGGATGATAACGTTGTTCGAGAGGCGGGAAAAATAGTAAAAGAATCGGTTGAAACATGGGTGTGATATAATATCTCTTACAATAGATACAAAAGAAGTTTCCACCATCATCAAGGATTTTATTAAAACATACGTTAATAGCTCAGGATGTAAGCATATTGTGCTGGGTCTATCGGGTGGCGTTGATTCAGCTGTTGCGGCAGTACTATGCAAGGAAGTGTTGGGAAAAGAAAATGTACTTTGTATTTTTATGCCAGATGAAACTACACCGGAAGACGATATAAGACATCATGAGAGCTTAGTAAAGAAATTCGATCTGAAATCTACGCAAATTAACATAGCGCCAATTGTTAATCAAATTCAAACAGTTTGTTTGAAAAAACCAGATAAAATGGCCCTAGCAAATATAAAAACCAGAGCCAGAATGATTCTCCTTTATGAATACGCAAATAAAACAAAAAGCCTTGTCTGTGGAACGTCAAACAAATCAGAATTATTAATTGGATATTTTACAAAATATGGAGATGGTGGGGTTGATTTTCAAGCATTAGGTGATCTTTACAAAACCCAAGTATATCAATTGGCAGAATATCTCAAACTACCAAAATATCTTCTTTCTAAACCACCAACAGCAGGGTTATGGATAGGGCAAACTGATGAACAAGAACTGGGAATGAGCTATGAGACGTTAGATAAGATTCTCCATGGATTAGAACAGAAATTAGATATTGAAGAAATACAAAAGATTGCAAACGTTAAAAAATCAGATGTTGAACGCATACGACAAATGAGAATCAAAAGCCAACATAAAAGGAGGACGCCCCTTATTCTCAAAATAGGATTAAGAACACCTGGTCTGGATTGGCGCGCACCTGTTCAAGAAGGATAAAATATTAACAAAAACTGAATTTCTTCTCAGTTATCTTTTCATATGCTTCCTGATATTTTCTTTGGGTTTCCTTAATAACTTCATCAGGTAACTCTGGAGGAGCAGAATTTTTATCCCATCCTGTAGAATTCAGATAATCTCGTACAAACTGCTTATCAAAACTTGGCTGAGACTTTCCAGGTTCGTATTTATCCGCAGGCCAGAAACGAGAGGAATCGGGAGTCAATACCTCATCAATCAGAATTATTTCAGCATTCAACAGTCCAAATTCAAACTTTGTGTCTGCAATAATTATACCTCGTTTTCGTGCATATTCTGAAGCAGTTTTGTATA
>JAGLML010000063.1 GCA_023140035.1 Thermoplasmatales archaeon | reverse complement strand
TAGCAACTCCCGGTGGTAAACCTAACATCTCTGTGATGTTATATGCCGTATGCAAATGCTTCCCTAAAACTAAAATCGAACTATTTCCTGAATCCAAGTAATTGTCAATGAACATCTCTTGATGATTTGTCAGGTATCCCTCGTGCTGAACAAGCATTGGTTTTAATCCAGTTGATTCAATTGTGTCATACCAGCATGAGATGTAAGAGCCAATGATACCAAATAACGGATTGTTATCCGGAATTACAATAACATCTTCTATAGGATTTCGAACAGATATTAAATTTGACAGCACATCTGCAGTCTGAAAATCATGCTTTTCAACAGAAATGCTCACTGCATTAGCGATATTGAGAGAAATGAATAATATGGCTAGTGAGACAACAAATGCTTTATTCATCAAATATTTATAAGGATATGCATATTAAAAACATTTGCTATGCTTAATTACCATTCATAGACAAAATACAAACATAATGGTAAGATTTGGAAGAAAAATTGTTAAGAATAATCTAAAGAGATACCAATGAAGATTCATACTTCTCTACTACATATTTTTTACCCTTTTTTACAACCTTGTGCCCCTCAGATTCCAAAAGTACTTTTATTTATCTTGATAGCTCCAATCCATAGTATTATAAAAATAATATAATAAAACATATACAAAGACAAAACTTAAGTATATATCGTACTTTATATAACTTTATATAATTAATGTTAGGGAGGCAAAACAATGAAAAAAATATTGTCGTTTGCAATAGTTATATTATTTGTCCTTGCAGGACTTGGAGCTGTTGGAATATCCAGTAATAAAACCGTAGGAAATTCAAATGAAAGCGATTTTAAAGGTTTGTTCGATGATATCTCAGCATATAGATACCAAACTGCGTTATACTCTACTTCAGAAGATGTTCAAGAAAATCATTATAATGAAAAAATTCAAAACACTGGAGTAAATAGAGATTATCCCATCGGTGAAATAATATGGCAGTATACGCTTACCATCTATGATCCTAGTCCAAAAGCAATTGCTTCGATTGAAGATATAAATGGTGATGGAATTGGTGATGTCATTGTTTGTTCTGAGGATGATTATGTCCGGTGTTTTAGTGGAGGCGCGATTGGCACAGGTGTTGTTCTTTGGGAGCATGAGATCTATGCAGGAGATATTTACTCTCAAAAGGGACTAGATATAATTGAAGATGTTGATGGAGATGGAGTAGAAGACGTTGTAGTGGGTGCAACGGGCGGTGCAAGATTAATACGCTGTATATCCGGAGATGACGGAACGACCATCTGGACGCATGATACACACGAATATGGGAATGGCGGATGGGTTTACCAGGTAGATTGTAGCTATGATTATAATGGTGATGGCGTAACAGATGTATTAGCAACATGTGGTGATGATTCATCAGACACAGGTCCAAAGAGAGTATACTGTTTAGATGGTGAAGATGGTATATCAATTTGGGAACGGCCCCTTGGTGGACCAGGATTTTCTGTAATCGGAGTTGAAGACTTCACAGGTGATGGACAACCAGACGTTCTAGCGGGTTGCTCAAATGAAGGAGAAACAATAGGATATGGAAAAGGAATAAATGGTGATACAGGAGCCCAAGTTTGGTCAAAAACAACATCAGGATCATCAGTTTGGGCATTGGAGCAAATTGACGATATCACTGGTGATGGAATAAAAGATGTAATAATTGGTGATTTTGGTGGTAATATCTATGGGCTTGATGCCACAACGGGAAATCAGGAATATAGCAATTCACTTGGATCTGCAATAATATCTCGATTTGCAAAATTAAATGATGTAAATGGTGATGGTCACCCTGATCTGGTACCTGAGCACAGTACCGTGCATGTTACTCAGGCTATCGATGGATATACTGGTAATTTTATTTGGTCACACCCTGTCGCTGATCAACCATGGAGGACAGCAAGAATTGCAGATATCAGTGGAGATGGGATAGATGATGTTTTGGTTGGTACTATGTACAATAATAACTACTGCTATTTCTTGAACGGTACAGATGGTTCTGAGTTGGAAACAATATACTATGGAGAAGCTGTAGATGCATTAGCAGCAATACCAGATGTAGTGGCTGATGGATCCATGGAAATGGTAGTTGGAGGAAGAAATGGAAAGGTAGTTTGCTTCTCAGGAGGACTTAATTCATCATATAGTCCAGTCACACTTACAGCTGATTTTACAGCAGACATAACAGAGGGCACAGCACCTTTAACTGTGCATTTCACTGACTTGTCCATAGCTGAAAACACTACAATAACCTCTTGGAATTGGGATTTTGAAAACGACGGCATTATTGATTCAGAAGAACAAAATCCAGTATGGATATACACTGAAGATGGAATCTATACAGTTTCCCTGACAGTCTCTGATGGGACAATTTCTGATACCGAGACAAAGGTGGATTACATCAATGTATTACCTATTGAGTTTAGTATAGAAAATATGACTGGCGGATTATTCAAAGTAAGCGCAGTAATCAAGAATAGCGGCGAAACTGGAGTAACTGATTTAAGTTGGAATATCAAACTCAGTGGAGGTTTCATATTACTTGGCGGAGATACCTCTGGTGAGAATGTAAGCATTCCCCCAGGCGGACAAGAAACTATAAGTTCATCTATAATATTAGGATTGGGACAAACAATGGTAACTTTTACAGCTGAAATACCAGATGGACCCTCAGATGTGAGACAGAGAGGTGCATTTATACTGCTGTTCTTCATAAAACTTAAACCAGGCGGCGGCCTTTAATACAAACATAAATGGGGTTTTTCCCACTTTTTCTATTCTTTTATATCTATTTTCTAGTCCTAATAAACTTAAATCACGGGTTAATTTTTTGTTCTGTAGCCATAATCTAAAAATGCTTAATTGCATGATACTCTGAACATGATTTTCTCAATCAATTTAAAAAGATAACCAATCGATGATTTCTTTATCCAGAAAAAAACTTTGAGGTGTCAGAGGGATATCCAGGAAAATACAAAATTGAGCATAATCTTCTTGAAGAAGACAATTGTTTAATGATTTATTAAGCTCAAATTATACGATGTTTACCCATACTATAGGAATATCTTTTGGGATTACTTTCTTATTTTTTTTCTCGTTTTTCTTATTATTCATGTTTACGCCTCTTTTATTCTTAGAGCAAGTTCCCTGGCTCGATTTCCCACAACAAATGATTTGGCGATGGATTCTATTTCCTTGGCCTCTTCGGGGTTTGATACTTGTCCTACAATCATCATTTTTTATCATTCCTCACCTCCTGTTTTGTCCGTTTGCTTATTAAGGGCTTGTTGTACAACTGTTACCCAGTATCTTTACGCTTGTTGCCTAAAAATTAATTGTAAAAATTTTTTGAAAAACCATTCTTTTACAGCGGTAAATTAAAATAATTATACTACTATGTAAATACATATGAAAAAATATACTGTGCTGGCTGTTCTATTACTCCTTTTTACAACAAACTTTATTCCTACTGTTAGTTGTGAAATAACAGAAGACAGTGTAAAAGTATGCGGAAATAGCGAGACAGAATACTGGGCAGTGATCGTTGGTATATCAGACTATTATGGAGTAAGAAATGACTTGCCCGTATCGAAAAAACATTTGAGCCTTCTTTACGATGTTCTTGTTTCCAAAGATAATTGGATGGAAGATCATATTAAACTTCTACTAAATAATAACGCAAAAAGAGAAAGTATTTTGAATGCTTTTGATTGGCTTATTAGCAATGCAGATGCCGATGACATAATTGTTTTCAGCTTTCAAGGACATGGGTATAGCATCGATGATGAAAACGGGGATGAAAACGATGGAAAAGATGAAGGCATTGTCCCGTGGGAAGGCATTGAAGCTATTATTACTGATGATGAACTTGATGAGAAATTTGACAGTATAAATTGTACTGGATTGATGCTTATATTTAATAGTTGTCTTAGTGGAGGATTAATCGATACCGACAAACACGGCCTTGCTTTTGTAAAATCAAAGGTTTTCACAGAAGAATTTTCTTCTGATATTGAAGGAAATGGTAGAGTAGTGTTAATGTCATCTATGGATCAAGGTCTTGCACTTGCATTTCCATCGATTACAAGACAGGTTGCATATGGATTAAAGGGATATGCAGACAAGGATATTGAAGGAGATATTGGCTTTGGAGTGATTTCGGCAGAAGAAGCGGCTCTGTTTGCCAAAAAACAAATTCAAAAAATATTCCTTCTGGTTTTTCTTATCTTCCCACCAGCTATTCTAAGTTTCATAATAAGTGAATTTATATCTAAAATTATGCACGGCTATTGGGTCCTTCCAATACCACAAATTTGCGATGGATTTGATGGAGAACTACCAATAGCCCAGTAATTTTCATAATAAAAATATGAAACCTATTAATAAAGAAATCAACGTTTCACTTTTTATGGATAATAAACTACTTATTTCTTTCATACTTGTTCTTGTTTCCTTAGTATGGGCTGGTTCGTTTATTGTAGTAAAAATTGCAACTGGGGAGATAAATCCGATAAATCTAGGTTTTCTTAGATTTCTTGTTGCTACACCTATCATGTTTTTAATTCTACTAATTAGAAAAAAAGATGTCTACATCCCTGCAAAAGAATTGCCATCTTTGTTAATTCTGGGATTAACTGGAGTAACATTGCTGTATCTATTTCAATTTGTTGGAATAAATTATACCAATGCATCGACATCTGCTGTTCTCATTAACACGAATGTTATTTTTATTGCAATACTTTCAGCAGTATTTTTAAAAGAAACACTTTCAAAAAAGAGAATTTCAGGAATCTCTCTTTCATTTTTAGGAGTTGTTGTTATAGTACTTTCAAATATGCCACAAGAAAATTTTGCCCTAAACAACATTTTCTTTATTGGTAGTATACTAGTTCTTCTTTCTGCTTTATGTTGGGCAATCTATTCAATAGTTGGAAAACGATTACTCAGAAAATATGATGCTTTTACTGTTACAACCTATGCATTTGGTCTAGGAACGCTTTTCTACATTCCTTTTGTAGTTTCAGATATTGTTCCTACCATTCAGAAAATATCTTTGAACGGATGGATGGCAATATTATATCTTGCATTATTCTGTTCCGTGTTTGGATACATTGGTTGGTATTACGCTTTGAAAAAAACTGAGGCCAGCAAAGCTGCGGTTTTTTTAAATCTCATTCCTTTATTTGCAATTATTATGTCTTTTTTCTTAGGTGAAAAGATCACTGGTTTTTTCCTTTTAGGCGCTATTTTAATAGTATATGGTGTTTATTTAACTCAAAAAAGCTAATGTAGCGGTGCAAAAAATGTTCTGTGTAGAATGCGGGAAAGAAGAAAAAATATTCAGAAACGGGGTATGTATTAGCTGCTATCTTAAGAATAACAGTTTTACAAAAGGACCAGAAATTCTCGATATCTATATATGTCCTAAATGTTCATCTTATAAATACAAAAACACCTGGATGCAGGGATCATTTGAAAAAGCACTAAAACGTCAAATTAAAGATAACTTTCAAATAAGCAGCGAGCTAAAAAAAGTACAAATAAAAACAGATTGTGATGAAAAAGGCAAAAATATATCGTGCAAAGTAGTTATTTCTGGTTATTTAGAAGGTCATGAGATATCAGAAAAGCATTCTCTAACCGTTCGTATAAGGGGTGTTGTATGTGATATTTGTTCTAAACAATTTGGGGGATATTTTGAGGCAACCCTACAGGTAAGGGCAAATAAAAGAAAACTGACAAAAGAAGAACTTGAAACTATTCGATTAAATGTAGAAAACCTTGTCGAAAGTATTAGGGCTAAGGGTAACAGAGGATTGTTTATTACAGATATTGCTGAGGAACATGGCGGCATTGATTTTTATCTAAGTGAAAAAGGATCTGCATATACAATTGCTAAAAAGATACAAGAGAAATTTGGCGGCGAAATAAAACAATCATCAAAAAATGCTGGTATGAAAGATAGTAGACAAATATTCAGGATGACCCGTCTCATCAGACTGCCCGCCTATAGAAAAGAGGATTTTATTTCTCTTGATAATTCATATTTCTACATCTCTTCCATTAGTGGAAACAAAGTCCATACTTTCGAACTTTCCAATTGGACAGAAAGAGTCTTTGATGGCAAAGATCTTCAAAAAGCAAGTATAATTGGTGGAAAAGAACTGGTTAAAGAGATGATTTTTGTTAGTCAGTCAAAAGACGAAATGCAGGTAATGGATCCAAAAATGTATAAGACCTTTGAAGTAAGAAAACCAAAAAATATCTCTTTTGAATCTAAAGTAGTTAAAATAGTTAAAATGGAAGATAAGATCTTTTTATTTCCAGAAAAAAACATAACTAATAAATAGCAACAACGTTATTATTGCTGCCTGTTGAGGAGATAGATTTATGGCAAAATCATCTATGAATTTGGAAGAAAATATAGCTAGCTTACTCTG
>JAGLML010000062.1 GCA_023140035.1 Thermoplasmatales archaeon | reverse complement strand
CCAACGGTTATGGGACTACTTGTGACTCTATTTTTTGCTACTATTATAGAGGTATGTTCAGAAGGCAGTTCTCCATTAGCATTTGAAATATTTAACCAAACAGGGGCATTTGGAAATAGTTTTACGTTTCTCATGGCAGGAGTGGCAACTGATTACACAGAAATTGGACTCATCTGGCATAACATTGGTAAAAAAGCTGCATTATGGCTTCCAATTATTACTGTTCCTCAAGTATTAATATTAGGCTATTTGTTTAATACGCTTCTATGATTACTGAATTGGGAAATTTAAATGCACTATGAAGAAATTATAAGTAAACTAAAATCTTTGTCAGATCCAGAAGCAGTCAAGGGTATGGCACGATATGGAATCAATCCTAAGAACAATCTTGGCATTTCAATTTATAAGTTGAGGCCCATTGCTAAAGAGATTGGTAAAGATCACGATCTTGCTTTAAAACTATGGGATTCTGGTATACATGATGCACGATTGCTGGCTTGCTTTATTGAAGACCCTGCAAAGGTTACTGGAGAACAAATGGATTCCTGGGCAAAGGGTTTTGACTCATGGGATGTTTGTGATCAAGCGTGTACTAGTCTTTTTGACTTAACTCCTCTTGCATGGAGGAAGGTTGTTGAGTGGACGGAACGTGAGGAGGAATTTGTTAAGCGCGGTGCTTTCTCATTAATTGCTGGCTTAGCAGTTCATGAGAAAAAAGCTGGTGACAAAAAGTTTGAACAATTTTTTCCATTAATTAAGAAACACTCAATTGATGAACGTAATTATGTAAAGAAAGCTGTCAACTGGGCTTTAAGAAACATTGGTAAGCGTAATCTAGCTCTCAATAAACAGGTGATAAAACTTTCCGAGGAGATTCTAAAAATTGATTCAAAATCTGCAAGGTGGATTGCTTCTGATGCGATTAGAGAACTAAAAAGCGAAAAAATACAGGTAAGACTTCATAATAAAAATAAGAAAATAAAAAGAATATAAATTTAGAGTGTCCAATTTTGAGTAGGAATTATTCACTTATTGCATCGGTAGGGCATTCATCAATGCATGTACCACAGTCAATGCAGTTTTCTTCATCGACTTCTGCTGTTTCCTTGACTTTTATTGCTTCGACTGGGCATGCTTCTTCACATGTCCCACATGCCGTACATTTTTCTTTATCTACAGTTACTGCCATGTTTATCAACCTCTTTGGCACCGGATTATAGTTTTTATATTTATCTTTTACTCTTAAAAAACTAAAATATTATTTTGGCTTGTATTTTTCCATATTTTTGTTGGCCATCTTATTGATTGTTGTAAAATATAAATAAACTATCAATAGCTCAATTCCAAAAATAAGTAAAAAATATCCAAATGTTGAACCTATCTTTATTAAATCATCCATATTAGTTAAATCTAAGCCATAAGTAATTGTAATTGAAATAAGGAATGGTATAAACATTCCAATCAGTACAAGCGTTAGTATTTGTATTAAATCCTTATTTTTTTCCATGACAAATCACCGATACATGATTCACTATTAAAAAGTTGTTCCCATCAATGAAATTATAGAATTCTAAGAGGATAACTTATGGCCAGCTATTACGTTTTGACCTATTGCTATACCACCATCTCCATTGGGGACACGGTTATGCACAGCTAGCTTCAATCCTGCCTTATTAACTCTTTTTTCTACCATTTCTGTAATGGGAATGTTGTATGAAACGCCACCTGTCATGCCTATATGTTTAATGTTATTTTTTTCGGCATGTTCAATTGCGATATCTGTAAGTTTGTCAACAATTGTTTTCACCAGAGAATAAGAGAGGTCTGCCTTCTGTGTTTCTGTAACTTCTTTCTTTATTTTTTCTTCAAGCTGTCTAAAAAGATCAATTGTACCAACAGTACCATTATTTACTTCAATATCAAAAGAGTGCTTATCTCTTCCATCAGCTAGATATCTTTCCAGTTTCATAGCAGGTTCGCCATCATATGTTCTTTTTGTACAAATATCAAAATAGCAAGATAGTGCATCCAGCAATCTTCCTATACTACTCGATAATGGTGCTTTATTCATCATCTTACTCAGGATAACAGCTTCGTCTCCTATGAAATATTTCTCCTTACCAAATTTTTTGAATATAGCAAAGATCAACCTGCGTGGATCCTTTGTCGCCTGATCACCACCTAATAATGGTATATTCTCCAAATGTCCAACCCGCTTAAAACCTTCAAAATCAGCAACGAGGACTTCTCCACCCCAAAATGTGCCATCACTACCATATCCCAGTCCATCGAGTGTTAACACAACACTCTCGTTTATGTTATTATCAATTAACAACGAAGTAGCATGTGCCCAATGATGTTGCACCTCAAAACATGGCACTGAAAACTCTTTAGAAAACTGTTTAGCCATTTTTCTCGTGTCATATCCGGGATGCAGATCCATACAAACAGCATCAATTTCCTCCGTCTTCATGGTAAGGTTCATCAAATGTTGTAGACTCTGCTCTAGAAACTCCAAATTGGGATAATATTTTGAATTGCCAATGTACTGGGTAGCATACACTTTTTTATCACACGAGATAGCCCCACAGATATTCTCTCCCGCGCCAACACTCAGAACTCGTTTATCATATGATACGTCTAGTGGTTCAAGTACGAAACCCCGTGATTTCCTCAAGAAGAATGTGTTTCCCTTCCAAATTCTCACTACTGAGTCATCGATCCTGTTTGGAATATCTCGATTGTGCATTAGATACGTGTCAGCACCAAGTGAAAACACTTCGTCATTACTGATCATCATTGGCTCGCCAGGAATATTTGCAGAGGTCATAATGAGTGCATCGGTCTCTAAAAATGAAAAAAGAAGATGATGAAGACCGGTGTAAGGAAGATACAAGCCTAATGTATTCAAACCGGGTGCTACTTGTTCTGCTTTTTTCTTCTTTACTAGAACAATTGGCTTACTCTTCGATAGCATAAGTTTTCGTTCATTCTCTGTTATATCACCATATCTCTCTGCGGTTTCAATATCTTTTATCATTACAGCAAATGATTTCTGCGGCCGACCATACCACTCTCTAAAACGCTTTATTTCATCAAGTCTGCAACAGATATGCATGCCACCCCAGGATTTTATCACGCCAATTTTACCATCTTCGATGTGCTCTGCAAAGCGTTTAATCGCATCTTTTTCACCCAAATCTCGTTGGTTTTTATCATACAATGTATACTTTGGACCACAACTTGAACAGGATATTGTTTGAGCATGATACCGGCGGTTCAATGGTTCCTTGTATTCTTTTTTGCAGGTTTCACATAAATGAAATTCAGCCATTGAAGTTCGTTCTCTATCGTAGGGAACATCTTTAATTAGACTAAAACGGGCACCACAAACAGTACAATTTGTAAAAGGAAAATGATACCGTCTATCACTTGAATCAAAGAGCTCATTTAGACACGCATCACAGATACTGATATCAACCGGAATAAGTGAATGCCTCTCACCCTTTCTACTATGAAGAATTTGAAAATCATTAAAGGTTCTATCATCAGGTTCGACAATAATGTCAGTAACTCTAGATATAGATGGCAGTTGTTTTTTAACCAGTTCAATAAATCTATCAACATCTTTATCGATAACTACCTCTACTTCAGAACCCTTATTCAAAACGTAGCCTTTGAGACCTAGCTTTCCAGCTACCCGATAAATTGTTGGTCTAAAACCCACCCCTTGTACGATGCCTTTAAAGATAAGTTTCATTAAATCTTACCATTACTCAACAATTAAATCCTTTGAATACTTGTCAGCATCAGCTAGTAAAAACTCATTGCTCATACTAAGGCAATTGACAGGACATACATCGGTGCATTGGGCACAAAAGCAACATCGCGCAAGATAGATCTTTATCTTCTTTTCTTTTTCTTTGTATTCTATGGCTTCAGTGGGACAAACCTTGATACATAGTTTACATCCTGTACATTTTTCTGTGTCATATTGTATTTTTCCACGGAACCCCTCAGGTGTCTCTATGGGAGGGATAAGCTTTGCTTTACCACTTCCTACATCATCTAAAAACTTGGTTGTAGAACGGGGGATGTATTTAGCTGGAAACTTGTTTGTCCAGGGTTTTTTAAACATCTGTGCAAACACTTGGGGCAACATTGAGAACCTCATGCCATAAGCCTCCTTGTTTTTTCAACACTCAATCGATGAAGTTCTTCTTTATCCAAAACATATTTTTTACCGTTATCAACAACTGCAACCCTGTTGGTACAAGACATACAAGGGTCTGTTGAAGCAGCAACAATTGGAATATCGGCTATCTGCTCTCCTCTTAGCATGGGTATCCATGGCATAATATTGTTATATGTCGGAGCACGCACCTTCCAAGAATAAGGATATTCATTTTCGTCCAGTTTAACGTAATGAAACACTTCTCCTCGTGGTGCCTCCATTCTGCCAATACCTTCGCCTTTAGCTTTCTTTAGCGTGGCAAGCAATTTTGGAATCTTTGGTTCAGATACTATATCACCGGCAGGCATTTTATCAAGGCATTGTTCAATCAAACCAATGGATTGTTTCACTTCTAACAAACGAACAATAATCCTATCATAGACATCACCATTGACTTCACCAGTGAGAACGTCCGGTGTTACATAGTCGAAATCGAGGTCGCCAAAAGCAAAATATGGTTGATCCAGACGTACGTCTTTTTTGACACCAGATGCACGAGTAGTTGGTCCACATGCACATAGTCGTAATGCATCTTCTTTGGTGAGAATACCAACGCCTTGGCTTCGCATCTTGAATGTTTTATCATCTAAGAAGATGTGTCGAAGTTTTTCAAAGTTATCTTTGAAATAATTTAATGTCTCAGTAACCTTTGGAACCATGTCTTTTGTGATATCCCGGCGGACTCCACCAATCATTGTTATTGCTTTTGTAACACGATTACCTGTTAAATATTCGGTGAGATCCAATGCCTTTTCTCGCATTTGCCATGTTAAGAATAAAACAGAATCGAATCCTATTTCATGTGCCGCAACACCAGCCCATAAAATATGCGAACAAATTCTCTCAAGCTCTGCTTGTATAACACGTAAATAATCAGCTCGTTCGGGAACCTCAATACCTGCCACACGTTCAACAGCAAGAGCAAACGCCATAGGATGACAATAGGAACAAATCCCACAAATCCGCTCAGCTAAATAGAGAATTTGGATTGGATTTCGTCTCATTCCTGCCCATTCAACAGATCTGTGAACCTGACCTAGAGAGACATTGACATCTACAATTCTTTCTCCATCAATTTCAAACTCAAATGCCACAGGTTCTTTCAGAGCAGGATGTATGGGACCAATAGGCAATTGATAGGTGGTTTTGGTTGTTGCTTCTGGGATCATTTTTTCACCTCATGTAAATTTCTAGCCATTTTTTCGGGCCCAGTTTCATCCTTTCGCCACGGATAAACACCTTTTGGAAAATCATCAGATATGAATACCCGCTTGTCTTTTGGAATGCCCTTGACTTTTATTCCAAGCATCTCTTGTTTTTCCTGCTCAGTAATAAGTGCTCCAGGAATAAGATCAGTAATTGTTTCAATTGTTGGATTGGATTTTGGAAGTTCAACAGTTATATTTAGTGAAATCTCCCTATATCGCACTCCAAAATATATGGAGAAATGATAAACGAGCTCGATGGTTTTTCCTGTATCATAACCTGATGTAACAGCCAAATGAGGATATTCTTCAAGGGTCATGAGATGCTTTACAACATTTTTAAAAACACTTCTATCTACGCTCATCCAAATATGAATAAGTTCATTCTTTTTAGTTCCTGCAATATGCTTTTCAATACGAGCATATTTAATTTTTGTTTCAAACTCGTCTTTAAAAGATTTAACTATTTCTTCAGGGGTTAACTGCTTAGTCATTATTTCGCCTCCAATGTTTCAAGTTTAACCCATGCCTTAGCAACCGCATTAATAATGGCCTCAGGTCGCGGTGGACAACCAATCACGTGAACATCTACAGGAATGATGTTATCAATTGGGCCTACAAGATTATATGACTCGTAGAAAACATCACCTGTATTGCCGCAATTACCAACGCATATAACAGCCTTGGGATCGGGCATCTGTTCATAGATACGTTTTACTTTGTCTTCCATCTGCCGTGTCACAGGACCGGTAACCAATAATGCATCAGCATGACGCGGTGATCCAACAAGCTTAATACCAAAACGTTCCACGTCATATCGAGGGCAAAGTGCAGCAATAATTTCAATATCACACCCATTACACGAGCCTGAATTACAATGATAAACCCATAACGCTTTTTTAAATGCCTTTGTAAGTCCTTTCGCCATAAAACTCTACCCCGTTGAAATTGTCTGTTAAGGAGGTAATCTAATGGAGTATTAAAAATTTCCGGATTATCTGATTTAACAAATCCTTGGAACAGGGTCCCCAAGCGGCTTATGTAAAATCCTTCTCCCGCCTACGGTTGTCTGCAAAACTACA
>JAGLML010000061.1 GCA_023140035.1 Thermoplasmatales archaeon | reverse complement strand
TATCTGGAAGGTTGCCTTTCTTAACAGTGGCTTGTAATACACCTGTAATATCCCTGATTGTCATGAATACGATATTTCCACTACTTCTTGTTCTGTATATCCATCCTCGAACGTTAATTGTTTCACCTGATTTTTTACCAGACAATATTTCTTCTGTTTTAATCCAAGTAGTTTTTGACATGTTAAGACCGTTCAATAAGGGATATAATTATTGCATATATGAATTACGGTGGCATAAATAATGTTTAATTATGTTTTGTTAATTCAAAATAATATGAAATTGTGCAAGCCGTATCTCCCTAAACGCTTAAATATAGCTTCTATTATTATTGGCAGTACCTTCTTATATTATATAGGATAAATTATGCAGATAAATCTGTACAATTAAATTGAGGTATAAACTTGGCAGATAAAAACAAACGAACAGAAGAAAAAATTGAAGATACGACTGAGAAAAATAAAGAAGAAGTCGCCGATGCAAAAAAAGTTAAAGAATCACAACCAGTACCTGAAGAAAAATCTGAGGATACAAAACCTGAAAAACACGAAGAAACAGTTAAACCTTCGGAGATAAAAGAGATGGAAACTAAACCAGCAGAACCAGAACAACCTAAAGAAGAACCAGTAAAAATTGATTCTAAAAAAGAGTCGAAAAAACCTGCAAAGAAAAAAGATGAAAAAGACACTGATTTTAATTATATTGTTCGAATTGCTAATGCAGAGATAGAGGGTGAGAAAAAAGTTGCTTTTGGACTTACTCAGATAAAAGGCTTAGGGAGACGCATGGCCGCCCTCGTTGCAGATACAGCTGGAATAGATAGAGAGATCAAGTGTGGAAATTTAACTGACTCTCAGTTAGAAAAAATCAATGAGGTTTTAGGAAACTTGAGTAAAAAAGCCCCATCATGGATGCTAAATCATCGTAAGGATTTTGATACTGGGGAGGACATTCATCTGATAAGTACTGAAGTTGAACTGCGGTTAAGAGATGAGATTAATCTATTGAAAATGATAAGATCTTATAGAGGCATTAGACACGAATCAGGCTTGTCTGTAAGAGGACAACGTACTCGGGCTAACAATCGAAAGGGACTTGCACTTGGCGTGTCAAAGAAGAGGCCATAGGAGCGGTATCTATGGGAAGTCCAAAGTTTCCTAAGAAAAAATACGACACTCCCTTCCATCCTTGGAAGGAAAATCGTATTGAATCTGAGAGAGCATTAATTAAAAAATATGGACTCAAGAATCACAAAGAAGTATGGAAAGCAAAAACATACCTGGGGAGATATAGACATCAAGCGAGGGAGTTACTTGCAAAGATAGGAGGAAAAGACCCTCAAGTAAAAAAAGAGAGTGAACAACTACTTCTTCACCTTACCAGAATGAGCATATTACCTGCTGGTTCGTCGCTTGATGATGTATTAGCATTAGAAACTGAATCGGTGCTTTCTAGGAGATTACAAACCCTTGTATTTTTAAAAGGCTTTTCAAGTACTACTACTCAATCTAGACAATTGATCAACCATGGACATGTTGCAATTGGAGAAAGAAAGGTAACTATTCCAAGCTACATGGTCTCAAAAGATGAAGAAAACGATATAGGTTACACTAATAGATCCCCTTTAAATGAATTATCACATCCTGCAAGACCTAAGACAGATGTTTACAAGACTGATGTTACTACTTCTAAAATAGAAAAAACTGATGAAGAAACTGTCAAACCAAAAAAAGAAAAAAAACCTGAACCAGAAATAAAAAAGGAGAAAGAGGAAACCACTGAACCGACAAAAGAGCAAGAAGAAAAAACTGAAGCTAAAGAAGAAGAGAAAAACAAAGATAAAGCCAATGCCAAAAAAGAAACCATGGAACCAGCAAAACAACCTGAGAATGTTGCAAAAGAAAAACCAGAAGAAAAAAAATCTCCTCCAGATGAAAAACAGGCAGAATTAAAAGATGAAAATAAAGAAACCGATGAAAAAAAGGAGGATAAATAGATATGGGTAGAACAGGAATAGCACATATTTACGCATCTTTTAACAATATTATAATTACTATAACAGATTTGACAGGTGCCGAAACGATCACAAGATGTTCCGGTGGAATGGTTACAAAATCAGCAAAAGATGAAGGATCACCATATGTTGCCATGAAGGTTGCACAAGCTGCAGCTGACGCTGCTATGGAAAAAGGATTTGATAGAGTTAACGTACGAATTAGAGGAAAAGGGGGAAAGAAAGGTGGCTCTCCCGGTCGTGGTGCTCAAACTGCTATTCGTTCGCTTGTCAGAGCAGGGCTAAGGATTGGAAACATTGAAGATGTTACACCGCGCCCACACGATGGTACCAAAGTAAAAGGTGGCAAGCGAGGTAGGCGTATCTAAGGTGAACAGATGAAAGTTAAAAGTGTAAAACTAAAAGGAAATAAAGGTATTTTAAAAATTGAAGATACTGATGTCTACTTTGTAAATTCCTTAAGGAGAACAATGCTTTCTGAACTACCTAAACTAGCCATCCACGATGTTATAATATATGATAATACCAGCCCTCTTTTTGATGAAATAATTGCTCATAGACTTGGTATGATTCCTCTACCCACTGATTTGCAATTACTAGTACATAAAGAGGATTGCAAATGCAAGGGTAAAGGATGTCCGAGTTGTACGGTTCGGTATACTTTGAGTAAAGAAGGAGAAGGAGTTGTATATTCTGGAGATTTGCAACCTGAAAACGAAAGTTGGGCCATAAAAGAAGACAAAATACCAATTGTTGAACTATCAAAAAATCAGCGGATAATACTAGAAGTAGAAGCAAATTTTGGGAAGGGAAAAGATCACGCAAAATGGCAAACAGTGCAAGCCCCAAGTTATAAATTGGAACCTACTATTGAAACTGATAAAAAGAGAATGGATGAAGTAAAAGAGTTCATAAAGCAACTTCCAAAAGATCTTGTTGAAATGAACGGTAACAAACTAGAGATAAAGGATGTCACAAAATTACCTGTTCTGGAATCATATATCAATAAGGAAAAGGCAGATTATATTACAGTTAAAAGGGATCCAAGCAAGATAACATTTAGTTTTGAAACAGATGGATCGTTGAATGCAAAAGATGCTCTAAAAGAATCCGTCGATATACTTGCAAAAAAATATGAAGAACTTGGTAAACTTCTTAAAAATCTAAAATAAATTTTTATTTTTTACCAAAAGTATCTTTTACACATTTTCTATTTTAGCTTTGCAAAAAAGGGCCTGTAGGGTAGCTTGGCATCCTTGTGGCTTCGGGAGCCATAGACTTGAGTTCAAATCTCAGCAGGCCCACTGAGCCTTCTCGCTGGGGGGGGTTCTAATTAATATTTTTGCGTTATTGCTTATATGGGTGGAGGTGTGCTTATATAATAGGATATCCACCAATCTTAAGACTGGGGTCTCCCATCAGAAGCCATTCTTCAACATTCTTTGCAATCAACGCTGTACCGTTAGAGCTATTATCACTCCAAATGATAGGAAAATTTTGTAGAAAAGAAATGATTGTGTTTCCCCAGGTTTCACCTAGTATATCTGTATTGTTGAGCCCATATTCACCGAAGAAATGCATGTCAAGCCACTCGATTCCACCCTGCCCAGTGTTGATGTCAGGTGATTCATAGCTGAATGCTGTCGCTCCAATTGTTGCAATACTTCCCCCGTTAATTTTACTTGTTAAAGCCCAACTCCAACATCGAGGGATGGGTAGCCCATATACCCATGTTGAGTGACCTAGACTTACATTAAACATGCTGTTGAAACATCCGCTACCCGTAATACACACCGGTAGTTTTTTTCCATTAAAAAGAAAGGGCATGTTACGTAGTCTAAGGCCATAAATCCATGTTGAACTATCATCTGGTGGATGTGTTCCCCATAACGCGGGATTGCCATGACCAGAAAACCAAATAAAACCACAACCTTTGTTGATAGCTCTTACAACGTCGATCCAGTTTTTTAAACTTTCATCAGACGTCCAAAGTTTAACTGGATTGAAATCGGGCATCATGTCAAGTCCCATTTGTGTGTATACTTCCCCATCATAATACTCGGTTTTTTCAGGATAAGTATCCCCAGCGACAACTACCATGGTTTTAAACCAGGAGTCTGAACATTTTCCTGTTTCATAACTTATAATTTTTCTTACCATTATTCTTACTTCAAAAGCATTTCGACATGGAAGTCGTCCTACGTATACATCGGGATATAAATCAGGTGTATCCTCTGCTGCTTTGTCTTCTGGCCATTCACCATAAATCCCATCATCGTCAGTATCCCAGCTAGAAAAGTTATCATTTTCGTCATATATGTCTGCAAAGTATAAGTCACTAATGAATTTTCTTTCTACAAATTGCCCATATCTCCGATCCAGGTGGCTGTATCTTACTGGTATCCACCATGTCTCAGTTGCCCGTTGATTTTTTCTACCGCCAACTAGAAGAACATATTTGATCCCCCATTCATCAAGAGCTGATTTAATAAAATATTTGATTTTTTCAGCCTTGTCCCGCCCATGCCAAAACATCTGGTGGTAAACATCCTCTACATCCACAAGTATTGTCTTTACACCAAACTTATTTTTATGATGAACAAGAGGCAGGATATATCTAGAGAACGCTTGTGGAGCTATTATTAGAAGATCATAGACTCCATCTGAGAACACATTGTTCTCTTCTACATTATCTTTACTATTTACTATGTTTTGTTTGAGATGGCTATTTTTATTTTGGAGGGCATCTGCAGAAAAAGTAGTTGAAAAAAGCACAAGTATCAACATTAAAGCTGTTATTTTTAATTTTTTATTCTTTTTCACGTTTATCAAAAACTATAATTATTTACTATGATAAATAATTTGTTATGTAATTATTATAAAATTAAGCTCTGGATGTATTGTATAATCTATCTCATTGAGTTCTTTTTTTATCACTCTCGTTAGAATTTATGTCTGCTAAATGCATCTCTTTAATCCAACTGGTTTAAATTTTACTATCTTAGTGAATATTTTTAAAAAATCTCCATAATAATTAATAGATATGATGGTTAAAATAGAAAACTACTAAAGTAAATTAAAATTAGATTAATCCTCTCACCATTAGATGCGGCAGATGATTATAATCAGTTTTACGATGACTATCAGTTTTTTTA
The DNA here is from genome assembly GCA_023140035.1 of Thermoplasmatales archaeon. GTDB lineage: Archaea > Thermoplasmatota > E2 > DHVEG-1 > DHVEG-1 > JAGLML01. Next base: position 1,376 of record JAGLML010000061.1, on the reverse strand, counting down.
TAATATTTTAGATAATTTTTTCTTATTGAATTATCTTTTTTTGCGGGATGTTTAAAACCTTTCATTCTTTGCTCATAGACAAAAATTTTTGCAATGCTTTGAATTTCATCAAGTTCTTCTTCATCTGAAATTAAACCCACAATTTTAATATCGACTTTATTCACCTCCTCTTAACTACTTAGCTAGATTTTAACTAGCATGTATATGTTTGTCATCCGTGTGATATAAATGTTTCGAAATTATTTGATATCGGCTTGGCGAATGTTTATAAAGCGAATTATATTTTAGATTATTAGTTAAATCTAGGGAAGAGTGTTATTATGGGATTAGGAAGCAGAATTTTTGGTGGGAAAAAAACAGATATAACAGAGGGATATGTAGATCTTGAAAAATATGGCGAATCAAAAACAGACGAAAAAACTTCTGCCAAGATGCATGTCGCAGTTGGTGAAATTCAAAGATACGAAGACATAAAACAATTATCAGATTATGTGTATGGTGGAAATGTTTTAATTCTCGATTTCTCACCAGTTTCTGATGAAGAAGTAATACTTAAGAGAATAACAGATGAATTACGGCGAATAGCAGATGATATCGATGGAGATATTGCAGGTATTGGCAATAATCTTATGATTATTTCTCCAAGTGGGGTAAAAATAGACAGACGTAAAATAAGGGGAAAATACGCATAATTTTTCATTATCTACTTTCTTTTATTAATGACGCTATTTACTAATTTCCCTCTTTTTTGGGTTTTTGCCTAACAATACTACCCTTGAATCTGATTTTTCCATGATATTTTCATATCCCATTAACTCTGCAAGTTTATTTCCAAAATCCCTTACACTTGCGTGTGATGGCATGTTCGAAAGATTCATCCTTTTCCTTGAGTAACCAACAAAAACATAACCTTTAGGTTCGACAAACAGGGGTGATGCTTTACTATCTAATTTTTTATATTCTTCTATAAATTTATCATCCATGTTCCAGTTTTTTACTAATGTATGACGTATGACGGTCCGGGTATCTAGGGATGGCAGTAATTCTAGCGTTTGATTCAGCTTTTCCCAACCATTGGGTATTAACGGCGAGCATATCTTCTTATACACCTCTTCATTTGGGGCAACAACCGAGACATATAGTTGTTTTGGCAACGGATCTAATTTTTCTAGTATTTCTGGTGTCGTTCCATTTGTTACTAAAAATGTGGTAATCCTTTTCTTATGACAGATTTCAAAAAATTCTCCAAGTTTTGGATATAGCGTAGGCTCTCCCGATAGCGAACAAGCAAGCATGTCTGGCTCATTTGCTTCCATCCATTTTTTTCGATCACATCGAGGATCGCCCTTAAAACCGGTAATAAGTCTTCTTTGTGC
>JAGLML010000060.1 GCA_023140035.1 Thermoplasmatales archaeon | reverse complement strand
AATTATTTTCTGGTTGTGGATTAATTGGCTTATAAGGCGGATTGTTTTCTTCTGGAGGTAGTATTGTTGTGAATGTCCAATTATCTGATCTGTTTTCAATTATTGAATCATTTGCTATCGCATACCAACTGTAGGTTGTATTATATTGTAGACCAGACCATGGTACTTCTGCCCTGCTTCCATTTGATACATCATTATCAAAACCAATTAAACTATCATCTGATGCGTCATAAAAAGAGACATTCATCGTATCATTATCAGGGTCTGTTACCAATACACTTAAAGTTGGATTTATCGTAACATCTTCAGAATTATTTTCTGGTTGTGGATTAATAGGTTTATTAGGAGGGTGATTCTCAAGAACTTGCATTTCTTCGTTTCCGACATAATAAAAGGAATCGGAATCGTTCTGGTTGTTAAAGCAAGTGGAAATCCACCCTTCGCTTCTATTTATGTAGGAAACACGAATCTCATCAATAATGCCATCAAAAAATCCATAATTATTGCCATTTGTATATCCAATAGTAAAACTAAGAGTAGATGCCCCGGATTGACTATAGGAAAAACTAGTTATTTCAACATCATTTAAATAATAACGAGCGAGCGATCCATCTGCAGTAATGGTTATGTAATGCCAAATACCTGTAGATACGTTAATTGGTACATCTGCGGAGGCTGTGTCACCCACTCCAAAAAATGCATTGCTTCCTCTTAACCCTGCATAGAATCGATGATTTGCACTATCATGACAGCCCACGGCTGAATCTCCGACTAAGGAATCAAAATTAACCCAAAATTCAAGCGTTCGCGGACTATCACCAGGATATAAACTCGTATTGATACTGTCATTACTACCGTCGAGTCGGACGGCTCCGTTAACCTTACCAGGTGCATTAAGGTCAGTTCCGGGATCAGTCTGATTCATATTCACATCAGTTCCATGATATCCATTACTGGTACTATCTTTCCATGCATCAGAACCACCAACGTTTTCCGCAAGATGCCACACCGCTTCAAAATCTGAATCCCAAACACCCTCGACATTCTCCTGATTACCACAAACTGGGTTACCATAATACATGTAGAGAGTAGTATCACTACTACTTGATAGATTTGAAGCATTCACCCAGGCAATAAGATGTCCAGTACTACTATTATATGATTCAATCTCATGATGGAGCTTATCATCGCTTTCATCAGTGAAAACGATATCATCACCATCTGATTGAGCCTTGACAGCCAGATCGATATCAACAATGTCAATAACTATTGGAAAACTCAAAAGATCAGATGAGACCTTACTGTGATTAATATTAATTTCCTTACGATACATCCAATCTAAATCCCACCAATCTCCAAGTGGCTTCGCAACTGTATTTGCCCAGTTATCTGATTGTATTTCTATTTTAAAATCTTTGGCAACGCTTCTAGGGGAATAGGAAAAAGTAGATGAAATTATCACTGCAGTTATAAAAACAACACTACTTAGCCTTAGCATATTCTTGCCTATGTTCTTTTTTCCGTTTCTATAATGCATAATTCTTCATCCCAACTATTATTATATGTATATAAGTAAGGAATATCTATATATAAAAATTTCTATAAATAAAGTTTATTATTTTATAATGTATAACAATTTTTCATTTTGACATTTTGACACAGCAGGTTTATATACATTCGTAATAAGAAAGTAAAATAACTTAGATAAATATTTAGAAATGTGAGGAGATGGAACAATGCAAAAGGATTCCAGTAATGATAACTTGTGGGAATTAAAGCATAAAAAGCTGTTAAATAAAGATAATGTTCTTGATAAACTGATTTTAGAGCTTGTGGAAAACGGCGAATTAAAAGTAGGCGCAGTGAACTTGGGGGAAGGAAAGAAAGATTCTTTGAAAAAATATTCACGTGAGTTAATACCCCATAGGGGAAAATACACGTCGTAAAACAATAAAACATACTAGATAATTTTTTACATTGTAGGATCCGTCAACTAGACAGGCCTAAATAAGAGAAATATAATTTTTGGATAAATTTATATATTAACAAAATTATATTATTAATAACCACAAATATTATATATACATAGTGAAATTGAAACGTTCCTCTTTGGTGAGGGACGAAAAATGGAAAGAAAGAGTAGAATAGAAATGAGTAGACTAAAACTTGGAATAACAATAGTGATATTGATAATAGCGATAGTAATCATAGGTGCTGTAGCAAATGAATACAATGTTTTTAATTTCAGTAGTAATACTAATGATGTCAATAAAACTGAGTCGAACGCAGAGGTGGACGTGGAAGATAACTTTGACTTACGTGGTGTAGTAATTGTTGATAGTCAGGTACCAAATTTAACAGTGGCCGTGATATTTGAGAATAAAGGAGATGTAACTCTGGATATCAATGGCAGCTGGAATATTACGAGAGTGGATACTGGTGCAATTCTGGATAACGGAACAGATAAGTTTGCAATACAAGCTCTTTCGAACCTTACAAAAACCATACAACCAATAACTGACTATGTTGGATCTGTGATCTTTAATTTTAGTGGTAATGGAAAATATGCTACTGAAAAGTTTAATACTACTGAAGAGTTGAATACCACTGAAGAGTTGAATACTACCGAAGAGTCGAATAATACAACCGAACCCCCACCTAATGGAGGCACCCCCCCTAGTGGCGGTAACGGAGGAGCTCCTAGCCAGGAGGGTTGTTATACCGGATTTAGTGAATATGATCCTAACGGTAGTCTGATACTAACTGAAGATAGAATTACATTTAATGAACAGCATAGACATTACCATGGTTCTATTTACAAAGAATTTGGGATGGGTTATTTCGGACAAGAATTTACTCACAAATTCCAGTTTGCAATAACATCAGGAAATGAGAGTTTTGAAGGATCCTTTATGCCCTGGTCTGTCTGTAATGAAATAAGTACGTATCACGATTTTAATTATGGAGATGATTGCACAGAAAATACTTCGGATGACCATGATGGTTTATCAATAACGATGCAACCTAGAACTGAGCCTGATGGAGGCCCAAATAGCACCGGGCCGCGTGGATTCTTAGATGACTGGAATTTAGGAACTTCCCAACAATTTTATCTACCTCCTGAAGATATATATAATAAAATAATATATACAACAGTAACGAGAGGCAATGGTTATTTAGTTGTGGTTTTCTTCCGAGATGCATCAAGAACTGATATTATTGACTCGGTGTCTATAGAGACCGGGGCAGGATCATATAATATATTTCAAGCATTTGGGGGAAGAGGTTCCGAAGAGTGTGCACCTTGGTGGGGTCCTCAGGTATATGTATCTGGACATATTGAAAATCTGGAAATAGGAAACTAGGTATGAAAAAAAGCAACCACCAAAAAAATCCGGTAATAAAAACAAATAATGCTCTCTTTTTTATTTACATACCAAGATAGTTTTTAATACGAGATTTAATTACATTCAAGAAAGAAAAAATTGATACAAATTTATTATAATAAATTTCTTTAGCATTCTCTACTTTTTCACTAATTGTTGCAGCATATGCATTTTCTTCATTATCTATCTCATACACTGAATTTACTGCTTTGATTTTAGATTGTTCAAAATTCTCACAATCTTTAATATTTAATGTTGCATCTCTTAAATAAATACTTTCCAATTCACAATTATCTATTGTATTATCCTTAGAACTGCTCATCATTATCTGATTATTTGAAATCATGCATTGTGTTATTTGGTTCTCAGAAGATCTTGAAAAGTATATACCAAAAACTTCATTATCATAGAGATCACAGTTAGAAATTACGTTATTGTTGTTAAATGAACCTATAGCATCTATACCTGCATGTGTGTTATCATAGAATTCACAGTATGAGATGACATTGTTTGACGAGTACTGCAGTTCTATACCATCACAGTTATTGTAAAATTCACAGTTTGTTACCAAGTTATTGTTACATTCCGATGTAGAACTCCCTAAAAACACAATGCCTTCATCTTCACAGCCCCAAAATGTGCTATTTGAAATTGTATTGTACGAGCTCCAAATTGCTATACCTACAGGCGTATCAAATACATTACAATCTTCTATTGTTGTCTGTGATGCAGTTATCTTAACTCCAGTGGTATAAAGACCAGGTCCATCGTTACTAATGCTAAATCCACTAAGTTTCACACCAGCAGCGGTAATTTTAACAGCATAACTGTTTTTCTTTGACTCAGGATTAATAAAGGTTTTCTCTTTATTCTCTCCAATTAGATTAATCTTCTTATATATGTGGATTATCTCACTATACGATCCTTCTTTTACATATATTGTTGAACCACTTGAAGTACCATAAATTGCCTCCTGTATACTTTTATAATCTGCGTCATCACTATTTTTATCTACAATTATCTTGTCATAAGAATCATGATCTTCATCTTTAATAATGCTTAACTCTTCTATATCTTCGGGTTTGTGTTCAAGCTTAGCTTCAGCATGAACATTAATGGTTGAAACTATAAAAATTGATAGAAGAAGTATGACACTTATCAATTTCCTTCGTTTCATTTCCTTCCACGCCTAGACAAAGTTTATCGTGTTAATTTATGTCTCGCTAAATTCTGTCAATAAATGTATTTAAACCTTGTCCGGCAAAATAACAAAATGAAAAACTGCCATATGTTACAAAAAACACATATTTTTATGACAATATTTATATATAGACATTTAATTACTATTAACGTATCATAATTGCGAGGAGGAAAAATTATGAATTATAGGGAAGGAAAAAAAGATAAAAGTAAGCTTACAAGAATATGCAGTGCTATTGTTCTTGGTGCAATGCTTGTTTTATCGACATTCACCCTTTCTTCAATGACAACAGCTTATGATGCAGAAACAATACGAATAAATGAAATAATGTACAATCCAGCGGGAACAGATAGTGGGCATGAATGGATTGAAATATATAACAAAGCTGATTATGCAATTAACATAACCGGCTGGCGTCTATATGAACAAGGCGTTAACCATACACTTGCACTTAAGAATGGAAGTATGGAAATCCCCGAGGGTGGCTTTGCGGTAATTGCAGATAATTACCTAAATTTTCTCGCCGATTATCCAGGTTATTCGGGAACGCTAATTGATTCAGCATTTTCTTTATTAAACTCAGGAGAATATCTTGCAATAAAAAACGATGTTTTAGAAATTATAGATGAAATAACCTATGTTCCACAGGCTGGTGCCAATAACACTGGAATGACTATAGAGTATAAAGCAGATGACATTTGGGATGTAAGCCTTATTGATGGTGGAACACCTGGGGCACCAAATAGTGTATGGGGAGCACCTTTTGAACCTACCAATCCACTACCTGAAAACAATTCTGAAAATATAAGTATAAACCCCACGATAAGCGTATTTGTTAGTGATCCTGATAACGATACAATGGATGTGTACTTTTACAACGCCTCTGATGATAGTTTTATTGATGTTGCAGAAAATGTATCAAATAGCAGCAGAGCAGAAGTAATATGGCCAGATTTAGAATACAACACAACTTACAGTTGGTATACAGTAGCAAACGACTCGATATTTGAAACACAATCAGAAACATGGTTTTTTACAACTATGCAAGCTGCAGAAGAAAACAACCCACCAAACGAACCAATTGATCCATCACCTGAAAATAATTCCGAAAATATAAGTATAAACCCAACTATTAGCGTACTTGTCACTGATCCAGATAACGATACAATGGATGTGTATTTTTATAATGCATCGGATGATAGTCTCATAGGAACTCATACTAATGTTCCAAATGGAAGTAGAGCAGAAGTAACCTGGTCAGATTTAGAATACAACACAACTTACAGTTGGTATGCGGTTGCAAATGATTCAATATTTGAAAACAGATCAGATACTTGGACATTCACAACAATACTTCAAAACGATCCACCCAATCAACCAAGTAACCCTGACCCGTATAATGGAGAGCCAGGTGTAGACATTAACGTTAATTTAAGCTGGAGCTGTAGCGATCCAGATGGTGATCCTCTTACATATAATGTGTACTTTGGTATGACTACTTCACCTCCATTGGTTGTCAGCAATCAACCAAATACTACGTATGATCCAGGGACAATGAATTATAACAAAATCTATTATTGGAAGATTGTAGCCTGGGATAACCACAATGCAAATACATCTGGTCCAATATGGAATTTCACGACAAAAAAGGATCCACATAGTCCACCAACCATAGAATTAATTAAACCTTTAAAATATGATGAAGATAAATGGTGGTGTTATTTCAGAAACAAACGTATCGGTAGACATCCAACTATTTTCATCATCGGCTATATCGATCTAGAAGCAGAAGCAACAGATAACATCGGTGTTGAAAGAGTCGAGTTCTACATAGATAATCATCTTAAGGGGAATGACACCGAGCCAGACCAAAACATATACCAGTGGACATGGAACGAAAGAATTTTCTGTGGCCATACAATAAAAGTTGTCGCAATTGATACCGATGGCAACACAGCC
>JAGLML010000006.1 GCA_023140035.1 Thermoplasmatales archaeon | reverse complement strand
CATGAACCTGTTATAGACTTTATTAAGGAAGGGGTAGTAAATAGAATAGAGGGGAGCATTAATGGTGTTGTTGGAGATTTTGTTTCTAAACATCCTCTCCCATATCCCGTTGTGTTGCGTTCTCATGGCGGGCGCTGGGCTGCTGTTAAAACAGATGAATTACATGTTGATATTGCTGTTATAGCTGCTTCTACTGCTGATGAACGTGGGAATTGTACGGGAATTGTTGGAAAAAGTGCGTTTGGCCCCATATCTTATTCTGAAATTGATGCAATGTGTGCTGATCATGTGATAGTGGTAACTGATAATGTTGTTGATTACCCCTGTAAATTTCAAGAGATTCAGGAGAGATATGTTGATTATGTAGCAGAGGTAGATCGTATAGGCGATCCCAAAAATATTATGTCTGGTACAACAAAGATAACAGAGGATCCTATGAAACTGCAGATCGCTCGTGATTGTGTTGAGTTGATGGATGCTGCAGGGATTATTAAAGAGGGCATGATTTTTCAGTCGGGCGCGGGTGGAATATCTCTTGCTGCAATGAAATATTTAGATGGTAGACTTAAAGAAAAAGATATAGTTGCAGATACTGCAACTGGTGGTCTTACAAAGTTAATATGTGATATTTATAAGGCAGGTCGTGTTAAAAATATCTATTATTCCCAGGTTTTTGATGATTATTCTGTGAAGTTTATTCAAGAAGATCTTGGACTGCCAGCTGATATTGGTCATTACGCCGATCCAACCTCTAAGGGCCGTACTATTGATGGCCTTGATACAGTTGTTCTTGGTGCAACAGAGGTTGATACAAATTTCAATGTTAATGTTAACACACATAGTGATGGTCGGCTTTTACATGGTATAGGAGGTCATCAGGACACATCTACTGGTTCATCCTTATGTATTATTTCTTGTCCTGTTTTTAGAAAAACTAACCCGATTGTTAGAGAGAAGGTTACAACAATTACAACCCCTGGAGATGTTGTAGATGCCATTGTAACTAATGAAGGGATAGCAATAAATCCCCAGCGAAAGGACATCATTGAAAAGGTAAAGGGAAAAATAAACCTCGTTCCAATAGAAGATCTAAAAAACATGGCATACAATGCAACAGGAAGGCCAGAAGAGTTGGATCTTGGTGAAGAAATCGTAGGCATGACAAAATGGATGGATGGAACCGTACTAGATATTATAAAAAGGGTTAAGGAATGATATAAATGGGATGGAGTACTAAGATCACAAAGGTTGAGCCAAATCATTTGGTAACACGTGGTTACCGACAGGAAGATTTGATAGGAAACATACCTTATCCTCACGTTGTATACCTGCTTTTGAAAGGCGATCTACCATCAAAAGAACATGGACACATGATTGATGCTATTCTTACCGCTTGTATTGATCATGGGGTAACGCCCCCTTCATCAATTGCATCTAGAATTGTAGCATCTGGTGAAGTGCCACTTCCAACCGCTGTTGCAGCTGGAATTTTATCCATTGGAGATGCCCATGGCGGAGCAATAGAAAAAGGTGCAAAATTCCTGCAAGATGGTATTTTTCGTATGAAAGAAGAAGGAAAAACAGTAGAAGAAATAGCAGAGATTCTTGTTAAGGAGCACAAAGAACAACATAAACGAATATTGGGATTTGGTCACAGGGTCCATACTTCGGATCCTAGAACAAAAAGACTTTTTGCGCTTGCTGAAGAATTAAAGATTGCTGGAAATCATATGGCTCTTTCAAATGCAGTTGAATTAGAGCTTGAAAAAACACATGGAAGAAAGCTGCCCATAAATGTAGATGGTGCAATAGCAGCAATTATTTCAGATATGGATTTTGATTGGAAACTTGGAAAAGCATTCTTTTTGCTAGGCAGAGTCGCAGGGTTAACTGCACATGTTTATGAAGAACAAACTCAGGAAAAACCCATGAGGAAAATGTTTTCAATAGAATGTGACTACAACGGTCCAAAAGAAAGAAACCTCCCCTAATTATTTGCTTTCTACCTAGAAAATCTTAAATACTTACGTAAACCATATAGAGATAATACATGAAAATTTTGCTGGTATTTCCTAGGATTGAGCACGGTACATCAACCTATAAAGACAAAGGGATATGGAGTTCCGTACTTTTTGGCTATCCAATTATTACACTTCCGCATCTTGCAGCATTAACTCCAAAAAAACATTTTGTTAAAATAGTTAATGAGAATTATTACAATATTGATTTTAGCACAGATGTTGATCTAGTTGGAATCACCTGTTATACAATGACAGCACCTCGAGTGTATGAAATTGCTGACGAGTTTCGCAAAAGAGGTAAAAAGGTAGTACTCGGCGGTTATCACCCGACAGCACTTCCTGATGAAGCTAAACAACATGCAGATAGTATTGTTTTAGGAGAAGCAGAAGCAACATGGCCTGAGTTAATTAGAGATATGGAAAAGAGAAAATTAAAACCTTTTTATGGACCAAATCCAGATTTTGACATGGCTAAAATTCCCCCAATACGAAGAGAACTCATTATGCATAATCCCATCATAGGAGCTGTACAATCAACAAGGGGGTGCACAAATAGCTGTGAATTTTGTGCTATTGGTAGTTTTTGTCAGCATGGTGTAAAACAGCGACCGATCAAAAATGTGATTGAAGAGATTAAACAGATGCCTAATAAAATGTTTATTATACATGACCCTCATCTTACAGTAAATCGAAAATACGCGCGGGAGTTTTTTAAGGAGCTAATTCGGCAAAAGGTTCATAAAACATGGGTGGCAAATGGAACTTCAAATGTTCTTGGCAAAGTTGATGATGAATTTTTAAATCTTGCAAGAAAATCTGGTTGTGTTGAATGGTTTATAGGTTTTGAATCTGTTAGTCAAGCGGCACTTAATGGTATAAAAAAAGGCCTTAATAAAGTAGAAGATTTTCAGAAAACGATTAAACGGGTGCATGATCATGGAATGACTATCCAAGGTGGAATTATTTTTGGTTTTGATGAAGACACACCCGATATATTTGATACAACACTTGAAAAAATGCATGAGTGGGAACTCGATGTTGTTGAGATAAACATTCTCACACCATACCCTGGCACACCATTATTTGATCGTCTTGAGGGAGAGGGTAGACTGCTGAATAAAGATTGGTCTCGTTACAATCAAGTGGATATTGTTTTCAAACCAAAGAATATGAGTGAAAAAGAACTTTTCGAAGGAACAAGAAGAGTAGCTAAAGAGTTCTATTCCTGGCATAACATAATAAAAAGAAATGTACGAATTTTTTCCATAACAAAAAAACTTACCGCTCTTCTGCCAGCAGGTAACAACTATACTTTTAGGAGATACTATAAGAGAGATCTAAATTTTTAGAAGGAGCGTTTTGTTTATTGATACTCCCTTTTTACTACGGCAGTAAAAAAAATCAAATTTTTTCTAAATTCATATTTGAATAATTAATCATAAAGATTTCTATTGTCAACTATGCGTTTCGCTTTGATAGATTTTCTATTCAAAGTGTTTTGCTTAACAAGTTCTACTTTAGGCTTTTCGATGGTTTTTGAAACAAACACACCGTTTTTAATTCTTGGAATATTTATAACTGCATCGAAAATTTTTTTACGAATCGTTTCTTTTATTAATTCAGTTTCAACTACCACTGTAAGATGGTCCTTACCGTCCTTTCTATCAAATATAATTTGATAATCAGCAACTTCTGATATACCAAACAAAACGTCATCAAAATTTCGAGAATAAAGATTATCCCCCGATCCAATTGGTATCATATCATCTGTTCTTCCCTTAATTTCAATTCGTTTAAGTGGTAAGCCGCACGAGCACATTTCAGGGATTATTTTTCCCAAATCATGTGATCTATACCGGATTAACGGCATGCCCTCTCTATCATATGTTGTAAATATTAACTCTCCAATCTCACCATCTTCAACTTGCTCACCTGTCTTTGGATCAACTACCTCAGTAAGAAAATCCATTTCACTAAGATGCATCCCTTGTTTTTTTTCACATTCTCCACCTGACAACAAACCGATTTCTGTTAAACCATATCCTATAAATGCATCCGCGTTCCAAGTATTTTCAATGTTTTTTCTCATGGCATTGGGTGTAGGTTCAGCTCCAATAAGTATCTTGTTTATACCAAGTGTCTCCAGATTGTAAATTTTTTTCATCTCATTTGTGAGATAGTTAATACGAGAAGAGGTGTCTGTGAGTATTGTCGGTTTATATTCTCTTAAAATTTTCAGCTCGTCCTCAACTGCCAACTTGCCCATAGATATTGTCATCGCTCCTATTCTTCCAAATGCTCTATCCAAACAATACCTATTGCCCCAAACCTCCATTCCATATCCCTCGTCAAATGATATCCTAATAATATCACGATGTGTAATATTATACATGAGCTGCATTCCAGTTTCTGCTGAGGATACTAAGCGATTTAGGTCTTTTTTTGTAAAATACACCTTCTTTGGCTTGCCCGTAGTACCCGCCGTGGTGAAAACCTTAACAAATTTATTTTCTGAAACTGAAAAAAAAGATTTAGGATCATCCTGTAAATCCTCAGGGTTTGTAAAAGGAATCTTATTCATATCTTTAAAAGATTTTATATCGCTTGGTTTAACATGATATTTTTTGAAAAGTTTATGATAGAAAGGAGAAGTATCATAGGCATATCGAATAGATTTTTTTAGTTTAAACCATCCATATTGCCTCAGATATTTTTTAGCAAACTTGCTAAAAACTACTCTAGCAATGCCTCTAGAAATTGTTGGTTTTTCTTTCGACATTAATTTTACATATGGTGCAAATTTCTCTATAATAGTACTACCTCATTTGGACAAGTTACTATCCAAGCTATTTGATTATTGTTTATATATTTTACACATATCAACCATCATTCTGCGAGTTCGACTAATTAGTTAAGGTCAAATTAGTAAGATATAAGTAACTTATCGAATTTTAAAAGAATAGAGGGATTTTATAGATACGTAGAAAATCATTTGTAAAGTTCAATTTGTACAAATTTCATAAATTACATAAGAAAATATTTTATAGTGTTATATGCTAATAAGAAGAACAATACAAATAGAGGCATTGTAGATGAGATTCCTACTTCTTAGAGCTCCTGAAAGCGAACGTCCTGCGGAAATATATTCCTTCTATGCCCCATCAATTTATCCGCCTCTTGGCTTACAGTGTATAGCAGCGGCATTAGAGCATGATGGTCATAAAGTTGAAATTATAGATCTTTGTTTACAGGACAACTCAGAAGAACACTTGAAAAATTCTTTGATATCCTCTGATGCTGTTGGAATAAGTGTATATAGCAACGATTACGATTCTGTAGTAGATCTCTCTAAGAAAATTAAGGATTTAGATTCTGACGTTCCTTTAATTATCGGTGGGCCTCATTGCACATTTTTTCCAGGTCGTTCATTATCTGATATTCCACATGCAGATATTAGCGTTACAGGTGAAGGAGAACGTGTAATTGTTGATATAGTTCGATTTTTACAGGGAAGAAAAAATCTATCTGACATTAATGGTATATATTACAGAGAAAATAATCAAATTAAAAATGGGAAGCCTCTTGAGATAATTGATGATTTAGACTCTCTTCATTTTCCAGCGCGTCATCTGGTGGAGAAATACGATTATGGAAAAGTGGACAATTTATATCTGTACAAACCAAAATTTACTTCTATGATTTCAAGCAGAGGATGTCCCTTCAAATGCCGGTTTTGTGCCCGATACGGCAATTTCATAAAAGGATGGGGTTTTAGACAAAGATCTGCAGAAAATGTAGTAAAAGAAATACAAGAGATAGATGAGAAATATGGTTCGGTTATGATCGCCGATGACTGCTTCCTTGCTGACAGGACACGAGCTCATAAAATAATGGATAGACTTATTGAAACTGGAACGAACATTGACTTGATAATTGAAGGTGCTCGCGTTGATTCAGCAGATCGCGAGTTATATAAGAAAATGAAAAAAGCAGGGGTTAAACTTATCGGATATGGGATAGAATCTGGAAATCAGGACGTTCTTGATTTTTATAATAAAATGGTCACGTTAGATCAGATTCGAGAGGCTGTAAAGTTAGGCAAGGAGATGGGTTTTATAACATTGGCCACAATCATGTTTGGAGCGCCGATGGAGACAAGAAAACATGTTGAAAACACGATAAAGTTTGCATGTTCTTTACCGCTTGACATTGCAATTTTTTCACCTTTATATTATGTAATGGGATCGCAATTATGGGATGAGGCAGTAAAAAATAAAAAATTAACAAAGGGAGGATATTCGACGATAGCTGATTCACGGCGAGGCTTAGCGAATTTCACGGCAGAAGAGCTCAATGAAATTACAAAAAAAGCCACTAAACATTTTTACTCAAGACCTAGTTACATGCTTAGTCAAATTTATCGAGCTTTCTTACGAAAAGACTTTAGGTTGGTGAAAAATGGTTTGAGAATTATTACTTCTTCTTAAAAGAGGCGGTTTGCATTAAACGATAAGGTAGTTTTTGTGTCATTGATTTACTGTCGATCTCCAATTTTGTAGAAACGATGGAATTATTTTTTTAACAGCAGTACAGAAGCCGATAAACCATATTCTTCATGAGATACCAATTTAACAATGTTGAATAGGTTTTTTAGGAATACATCATTTTGAGTAAGTTTCCCCTCAGCAGATGAATTTGTTCTAAAAATTACTCGTGCATCACCTTTCATAGACTGTGCAATATATTTTAAGATTTCAACATGTGGTTCAACACCTTGAGAAACTACAATTACATCAAACGTTTCAACAGGGAACTGAGAAGCTTCTGCATGCTTAATTTGAACGTTATCTGAATCTGTAATTTCTGAGAGACAATAAAGCGCTTCTTCCACCGCACAAACGTTATTATCTATGCCTATTGTTTTGGCTCCAGTTTTTTTAGCAATGAGTATTGATGTAGCAGGAACGGATCCGCATCCGACATGCAAAACATTATCATCTATTGAGATGTTTGCCATTTTGATTTCATTTTCTATCATCTCTTTATAAAATTCTACATAACCGATTATTAGCTTATTGAATTTTATAGCAATTTTTTCAATTATCACATATGATCTATCAATGAATTTTTTTAGTTTATTGGCATCAAACTTTTTACCAATTCTTTTAAAAAAAAAATGAACTATTTTTGAAATAATTTTGTTGTCCTCCTTCTAATAAGTAATGCCTTGAGTTCTTATTTGCATTATCTGTAAGTACTTTAATGTATCTCATTCATTAGAAAGATTCGATTATCTGGCTTCATCTATTTATTGTTTAATATCATTCCTCGTACCCTTGTACCAACTGCAATTAGGGATGGCAAGAAACGCAGTGAATTTAGTCTAATTAAAAAAGAAATATTGATAATAATAGAGAGTAAAAAGAAAGTATCTTTAAATAAAATATGCTAGTGTAATATCAGTTGACTTTACATGTTTCTATATATATTTTTTAATTTTCGATTTTGTATCGTTTGGAGTTGTCACAAAAGGGTTGGAACAATAGAAGCGGTAGAACCTAGGCGCTATTTACTTTCCAAAGATCATTCTAAGGCCTAAATCAACAAAACGAAAATCTTGTTCAACAATTGCCTTATACAAAGTTCTCATCCAAAGAATAGGATTCATGAGAAATTTCTTATGAGCCTTCATAGTGTACATTTTCAGTTCTTCCAAGGTGAAATTTCCTAGACCTCTTTTTGAATCAGCAAGAACACTACCTTCATCAGGTTTTATTTTTCCCTCTTTTACTGCATCCTCCCAAATAGGGGATTTATAGGTATATCCAAACGGATAAAATGTAACAAAATCTAAGGGAAGTGATTTTGCAAAATTTATTGTCGTTAGAAGATGTTTTTCTGTCTCAATTGGTGCACCAAGAATAAAAGTTGAATGAACGAAAAAACCCATTTCGCTACTTAGGTTAACAGCATATTTAATTTTAGAGAGAGTTATTTTCTTATTGTAAAAATCAAGGACATCCTGATTACCTGATTCAATACCATAAGAAATAAATTCGACATTTGCGTCTCTCATTTTTTCATACAACCTACGATTAGCCGAATCTACCCTTGCACCCTGAATCCAGATATGGAGGTCATATTTTTGTTCTATGATAAAGTCCATTATTTTTTCAACCTTTTTTGATTGATTAAGAAAATTATCATCTACAAAGACCAAGGTTGAATAACCTTCATTAACGATTTGTTTGATTTCCGCTTCAATGTTTTCCACAGATCTAACTTTGTAATAAGGCAAATGTGAATGTAAATTACAAAATCTGCATTTGAAGGGACATCCTCGTGAGGAAATAATTGATGTTAGTTTTCCTTTTGCCACCTTTCTACCGAGAAGATGACCATATTCATATTTGTCTACGAGATGACGTGCAGGAAATGGAATTTCATCTAGATCTCCCATTTCATCTTTTGATTTTGTATGATTTATGTTTTTACCTCGACGGTAATAAATGTTTGGGATCGTAGAAAAATCTCTTCTTCCATCTAATGCCTCAATAATTAGGTTTATCGCCAATTCTCCAGCTCCTTGAACACAGATATCTGCATTATGATTTACGAGAGATGATTTTGGGTAAAGAGTAGCGTGGGGTCCACCAATTATGATAGGAATATGAGAATCAATATCATTAATCAATTTGGAAATCATGATGGAATTTTTTAATTCTCTTGGTTCACTGTACAATGTTAATCCTACAGCATCAGCGGAATGAACAGCGTTTTTAATTTTTTCTTTCCTAACACCTTCTGCGTTACAATCTATAACTTCAACGCTATGGCCATTAAGTTCAAGCATTTTACCGAGATATAATATCCCCAAGGGTGGTAAATGTGCTCCTGTTGATAGGAATTTTTTTGAGGCGACCTCTAATCTACCCGATGATGGATAAATAAATAAAACTTCCACGTTTATCCTCTCAAACTGATGATATCTGTTGCAAAAAGATGTTAATAAAGTTTAAAAAACTTTTTGATTAATTCTGTTAAATTAATTGAATAAATTATATGTTTTTCTTTCTACCATTACCTATTTTGATAGTTTTTGGTTTAGGGTTGAAATTTTACATTTTTGGCTTACTATTGATTCCCTCTTTCATTGTAGCTTGGCTAGCAACAATAAAAGTATCTGATTATTTTGGCATACATGGATGGTGATATAAAAAAATCTTATTGTTTTGAATGGCATTCATACTCTACATTATATTAATTGGATGTTTTGATTTTATTTGTTCTTTTGTTAATGATTTGGTCATAACAGGTTTCAATAAATAATTAATATATTAGTTTTTCACTAAATTTTCAAAACCTTTTTTAATTCATTTGGTTCATAGCTTTTCGTTAAATGTTTTCTTTCTGCCTCTTTTATCAATTCTACAAGTTTTGTGTTTATCGGTGCTTTTAGATTATTTTGTTTAGCTAGATTTACTATTTCTCCATTTATATAATCTATCTCAGTCGGTTTGCCTCTTGATAAGCTCTGCCACATTGAGTTTCTGGCATTTTCTTTTAATCCTAAAATATAGTTGCTAAGCACAGTAGATAAAAAACCACCTGTCCTTAAAATCCATATCATCTTCCGCGGATCAACCTTGGATAGAGCACTTAGTCGTATTTCAGATTTTTTGACAACCTGCAACCCTTCATTAATTGTAGAAATGATTATTTTTCTAGAAATTCTATCTTTAATAGATTCTTTTATTGATTGTCCCGTTAGAGCAGTTACTGCAATTTGTAAATTTAAAACGAGTTTACTCCAAAGAGCGGCGTGTATATCATCAATGATTTCTACATTGAAACCTGCCTTTTTTAACACATTATGGATCTTTAATATTGTAGTATATTTCTCTTTATTGTATTCTAATAATAACCCTCCTTTCATTGTTAGAGAAACATCACCTGCTTTCTTATATACAGCATTAAATAACACAACACTAGACAGCGTTTTTACACCAGTAATCTCCTCTAACTGCCTAGCATTTCTCACACCATTTTGCATCGAAACAATTAACGCTGATTTTTTAAGATACTTTTTTATCTTAAGGGCAAGCTCATAGGTATCGTGTGATTTTACACAGACAAACATAACATCTACATCAGTTAACGAAGAAAACTTTTCAGTTACATGTATATTCTCCATAATGTGTACTCCATCTATGGTTATACCATTTTTCTTTATTGCATCAACCTGATTTTTTCTACCAATGAGCGTTATATTATCTCCTGCTCTAGCAAGTAACCCACCGAGTATACTTCCTACCGCACCTAAACCAACAACTGCGTATCTCATTTTATCCCCAAAAACTCGTACCTTCTTCTAAGAAGATGTTGGGAAACAGCCGTAATCAAAAGGGCTAACAAAAAAATAATTACTGCAATGTAAAAGTTTACAATTCCAAATATAAACGCGGAAGCTAGTGTTATACGTTCGATTACGAAAAATTCATGAAATTTTAACGCTTTTTCTCTTGAATAAGTTACTATTGATCGGAATAGATAAACATAGAGGGAGATCAAAATTACAATATCAATCATCATTATCAGGTAAAATTCAATTTTTAAGAATTTGAAATAAGATGGTAAAAACAGGGTCAGTGAGAGCCAGATAACAGTCAACAGGAGTGAAAGGTATACTGATTTTTTAATGCCATATTTTATTGGTATTGTCATATATCCTCCTTTTTTATCCCCATCTATATCTCTTATTGTTCCAACAATATTGCTGTTTATATCATGGATTAGGAACACCAATGAAAGAAGCCAGATGTATATTGGCATCGACTGAATGGGTTGACCTGTAGAGAATACTCCAAAAAAATATGCAGCTACTGTAACTAATCCTCTGTTTACATTTCCCATTAGGCCACGTGATTTAGAAAATTTCGCATAAGTAAATACTAGTAAGCCTACTACAAACACCAGTATGATATTATTTGGACTTAGTAAGAATGATAGTAAAAGTCCAGTTATCGCAAATATTGCCCCTGCTACTAGCGCCTCATTTGGTTTAATTCTACCCGAGGGAATCGGTCGATGTCGTTTTTGAATGACATCCAAGTCCCTATCCAAGTAGTCCTGTAGATATAGCGCTGCCGTCCAACCCATCATAGGTATAAAAAAAGCTAGAACTGCAGTTTTTAAAGGAGGGAAATCTCCAAAAGCAATGCATAATCCAACAAAACTGACAAGTCCACACCATAATACAGTATATGGTCTCCATGTCTCCAAATGAGCAAAAAGTTTGTCTTTGATAGTAAAATTTGATTTTGAACTTGCTTTCAATATAAACACCCTCGTTAGGACATCGATGATTAAGTTTATGGGATTTAAAGTTTTTATTATCGTCGGTACGAGCCTGTTCTTTAGGCGACCGTATACGAAATTCTAATTTTTGGATATCGGATATGTACTATCATATTTTTATTGTCCCTAAAGCTACAAACAGATAATATCAGGTATTTTCTGTGATTTCGTATCTTTTTCTTATTGGGATCTGTACTACAATAGTACAGTCGGCTATAAATCTCTAAAAATATTTAATAGTCCAATGAAATGACAGGTCGGACAATGATAGATAGAAATGACATTTTAAATCCTTGGACAGATGATGATGAAAGAGAACATTTTCCAACTCTAATAGAGTGGTGGTGTGCTGAAGCGTTCTTCAAATCAGTCGAGAACAAAAAGAAATGGAACTTGAAAGTAACATTTAACGAATGGTTTGAAAAACCAAAAATTGGTTCTATTTACAATATGACACTTTTTGATCAAGTTAACAATAAACATTTTATAAACTATTCTCGCAGTGATTCAGTCAAATTAGAATCAGCCAAAGATAGCTTTAATGTAAGCTATGGCAATTCATTTATGAAAGGAGCATTCCCTAACTATGAAATGCATTTTAACGATCCTAAAAACGATATTGAGATAGATTTCAAGTACCGCGCTGAATCATATCCACATTGGATTGCCCAGGATATTACCAAGGGCTGGCTCCCATTGGGCCTTGGCCTCTTTAGATACGGATTCATCCCCAAAAATCAACTCACTGGAACTATGAAGATAAAAAATGAAACGTTTACAATTGAAGGGACAGGATATTTTGAACATGTATGGGGAGATTTTTTGTATGATAACCCACTATCAAAAACGTCCGGGCTGATAAAAACCATAGCAACCTACGCAAAGCTTTTTGGCTGGTGGACTCGTAATCATACACTACGTATCCCATCCTCTATAACATTTAGTACCGAAAACAACCCATTTGGCTATGACTGGATATGGGCATTGTTTGATAATGGATGGACTTTATTCTATGGAAATATGATGTTTTGGATAATGGACGGTCCAGCAACAGGGTCTTTGATCTTCTCCAAGGATGGAAAAACATACACCGAGTTCTGTGATATCACTTTTCATTATAAAAAAACAAAATACGCCGATGAGTATGATTTTTATTATCCTTTAGAACTTGAAATAACTGCGAAGAAGGGAAAAGAAAAATTACATCTGACCTTCAAGATAATCAACGAGCCCCGGGAATATGTGAGACGATTCCCCCATTCAAAAACATATTGGATTGGACTTGCCATTTGTGAAGGTCCAGGTATGGTAGAAGGATATTACGCTGATGGTAAAGAAACGATAAAGCTCTCTGGGATTTGTAAAATTGAACCACAACGGCAGATCCCAGTCGTCGGACATAACAAATTGAAAGTGGATTTTCTCCTACCGCCAAAAGGCATTGGTATTTCAATAGATTTCGAGTCACATTTCTTTAGAAAAAAAATAACTAAAAAATTACAATTAGCGCCTTCACCGAAAATAAAACTTCATATTGAGAGGATCGATGGTTCAAAAATACACACGAATAAATTCTAAAAGCCAGAAATACTTTAGTACATCTAACTCGGTTTACGCGGCTTTAATCTCTATCTGAGAAGATAACTTTTTAAGATTGCATCTTCCAGGTGGACAGAAGAGAATACTAAAGATTTTAATACAATAGGCTCTTTTTGCCCATCAAGACCTATGAAAAAAAACGTGCTCTCCATATTAGATGTCAAAGATGACATAGAAGACATCATTGATCTAGGAATCAAATTAAAACAAGATGCTGCAAATGGTCAAACGTTTCAATATTTGAAGGGTAAAACACTTGCTATGATATTCGAAAGAGCGTCGACACGAACCAGAGCTTCTTTTGAAGTAGGTATGACCCTATTGGGTGGTCATGCAGTATTTCTAAACAAAGACGATATCAAAATAGGCGAGAGAGAATCCGTTGAAGATATTGCTTTGGTTTTATCAAGATACATCGACATCATAATGTATAGACCGTTAAAAAAAGAAGATTTACATGAACTTGCCAAACATGCTACTGTACCTGTAATAAACGGGCTAGACATAGATGAACACCCCTGCCAGATACTAGCTGATCTGATGACTATTAAAGAAAACAAAGGACGATTATATGGGCTGAATTTTGTTTTCATTGGAGATGGAGACGACAATCTAACCCATTCCTACCTCGTAGGGTGTACACTTGTCGGAATGAATGTCACCGTTATTTCGCACAAGAAACATTGGCCATCAAAATATTTCGTTGATCAGGCAAATAAGATAGCTGAAAAGAGAAACCTACAAGTAACTATAACAGATGATATTGATGCCATAAAAAACGCTGACATAATAGCTACGGACACATGGGTATCGCTCTGGTATGAAAAAGAAAGACAAAGAATAACGACTGATTTAAAAGATTATGCAATAACACAAGATATTATGAATAAAGCCAAGAAAGATGCTATTTTCATGCATTGTATGCCCATATATTATGGAGAGGAAGTTACAAAAGAATTGGCTCATGGAAACCAATCTGTGATTATTGATGAGGCTGAAAATCGTATGTGGACACAAATGGCATTAATGGTTAAATTATTGACCTAATAAAGATATTTTCCCTCATGGGTTTTGTGGATCCTTTAGAATGAAATGAATTGCTGGATTAATTCCTTTATCACAGATTCTCTAGACAAAATATATTTTAATAATTTCCTCTAATTTTAACTGATATGATTGCATTGTATACTGTAATTTTACATAATCCAAGAAGACATAAAAGAATGGAATGCTCGTGATAAATACTCTTGCAATAGTGCAGGCGCATTTCAAAAACTCAAACTATTTTAAAATGATAATTGATAACTTGTAATAATACATCTAAGAATACTAGATTATAAACCATAAGAAGATAGTCGTAGCCTTTTCTCCCAACAATTCTTCCCAACTCCGCCAGATTTTCTCTCTCCAATTTTAAGAGTTTATAAAACCAAGGAAGTGTGATTATCCATACTATTAGAAATAGTACCAAGAATATGGGAGAAAGTAGTGTTCTAATGTATAGTAATACACCCAATACACCTGAAAATACAAACATGGAGAAGGAGATTTTTGCTGCAGTTTTTTCTCCAAAAGATGTAGCGTATGTTTTTACTCCTAGTTTACGGTCTCCTTCTGCATCATGTATTCCTTCTGGTAAATCATGAGCGTTATCTGCCAAGTATGTAAAAAGAACAAGAAGGATCATATTTTGAATTTCTGAACCACTTGTTGAAATAGTTCCAAATAGCGGCAGTGTGAAAGTAAAATCTGCAGTTTGCGGGAGTACAGTCCATATTGCAAGGAATCCAAATATCGCAACGACAACCCACTGTAAAGGAGTGAAGATTTCAGAGTATGCAGGCATCTTTACAATTTTTTTCAGGTATTTATTATGAAATGTCACAAATAATGCTGCTGCCCCAACTAATATGAGGCACCATATGCTAACGAGAATTGCAAACGTAAACGTCATAGCCGAGAATATCAGTGCCACCACAAAGAATTTTTTTGAGCTTACCCTACCTCCAGGTAGTGGCCGATCTGGGTGAACAACAGCATCGATGTCAATATCTGTAATATCATTCCATATAAGTGCTGCAAGGAAACCAGAGTAGAGAGCCAATATCGTTAAAATAATTGTTTTTATAATCTCCCAATCATATGTATGTAACCCATATGCCAACATTGGTACACTAGCAAACATGAGTACATAGCTTACCAATTCATAAATTGGAAAAGGGCGCCAAGAAAAAAGGAAGCTGAGTGGTCTTTTGGGAAGGTTATCTTTCATTTTTCCTCACTAGACGGTTCTTCTTCATGTGCATTTGGTGTCATGGAAACTGCAGAAGAGTATATCCTTTTCATAATTATGAGAATGAAACAGGAGCTGATTCCAAAACCGTTTGCAACAATTATGGGTAACTTTTCTACAACAATGCCATAGAGCAACCACAACGACATACCAAATGCTAATATCAATGGCATATAATACGATACATCATCAAGTTTCTTGGTTCTATAACCTCGAATCAATTGGGGCATGAAACCTAAAGATGTTATGGCCCCTGCCGTCAAACCTAATAGATCGGTCGCATCCATGAAAACTCATCCAAAATACAATATTAAATCTTTCCGAAATCTACAAATAAGTTTTTCAATAAAAATTAGATGTATAGGCCTATCTTTGGGCCCGTGGGGTAGCTTGGCATCCCTCCAGCTTGGGGTGCTGGTAACCCGAGTTCAAATCTCGGCGGGCCCATACTCTGTTCTCGGAGAGTTTCCATGTGAAACAGAGGTTTTTGCTCCTTGTTTTGATTTATCTGGATTTTAAAAGTCGTTTAAGCCAGTCATAAGGATACAATGATTAGAGTCAACAGCCTCTAAAAATAGTTAATATCCTGGCAGTGATTCCTATTGGTGTGACGGCACGGAAGACACTTAAACTACATTATTGATACAAGTTACATGGATGAGGATGAGAAGCTTATAATACGGTTAAGAAAGGAGATTGGAGAGTTAGAAGAGCGGTTAAGGGCGGTAGAAAAAGAGCAAAGAATGATACGTGAAGATATTTTATCAGGAGAAGCAATAAGTAGGATGAAAAAAAGATTATTAAATAGCCCTCTAGAAAATATTAATGAAGTAAAGAAAAAAATAGATAAGCAAATTGAGATTAAAATTTAGAATTGTAATCTCCATCTAAATAACCACTTGGTTTTCTATTTTTGCAATGATTAGAGTTTGAACCTCTAATATGTTCAATGATTGAGGACTAAGACTCGTTTAGGGATACAGTGATTAGAGGTTAAGACTAGCATTATCTTTTATGATTAGAGTCTTTTTATGACGCATTGTTTTTAAATCTAATAGTATAATCCCAAAAACTTCCTGATATTTCATCGAGTATAAGTCCTGCCTTTCCTCCTTTTTTCGTAACCGTAGATTTTAACAGATAGTCAGGGTCAAGAAACATCTCCGTTATCGCAAGAATTCCACCGGGTTTTAACACTCTCTTTATTTCTTGTAATGCCTTATTATGATCAGGGATCTCCCCAAATACCGTTACCATAAAGACAAGGTCGAGAGAGTTGTCATCAAATGGTAAATCATAGGCACTACTTTCTATCAGTTTAATATTGATGATATCCTTGTTTTCTGGTTGAGAGAGTTTATTTTCTAACTGCTGTAGCATTTCTGGTTGAATATCAAGGGCATAGACATTTCCTTTGTTTCCAACAGCTCGTGCAACAAAAGTGGTAATTGCCCCGCTTCCACAGCCGACTTCCAATACTTGCATTCCTTTTTGTATACCACTGCGCTGAATCACTTTCTCAGGTGATTGCATTTTTCTTCTAAGGTCACTATCTAGAATTCGACCGATGAATGCTGGTGCAGGGGAAAGAATAAGCTTCCGAATTATCCTCAGAAAAATAAAGTATGAAACAAATAATCCAATTATAATAATTAGGAATATTTCAAGTATCATTTTGTATCCATATGTAAGGTTTCTTAGTTAAACTTTATTTGTAGTTTTTCAAAATATTCTCTATCCCTTCAATATACAGTGATTAGAGGCTAAGAGTCATATATATCCAATGATTTTAGACTGATTGTTTTATTAAATGTTAAAATATTCATATAGGCGAGGAGATAAGATATGAAAAAAATGTTTTTATCTTTCGTAATTTCCTTTCTATTATTATTTAGTGTTTTATGTGGATGTACAGAAGAGGTAACTAAAGACAATGATAATGGTAGTGTTTTGATTGAATATGACAGTAATACATTGAATTCAAGGTTTGGCTTTATGCATCCTGATGATTTTCAAGATATGACTGATTTAGGTATATTTTGGCAGCGACCTCACCCTGGTCCTTTTATTTGGGGTGAGATAGAAACAAGTTCTGGTGTTTTTGATTGGGATGGCTGTGATGAAGAGGTAAAGAATTCCCAGAAGTATGGTGTAAATATTATACCTACAATTTGGCCTTTTGCTGATTGGGATCAAAGTAAGTGTCATTCGGAAAATTCTTCTTCAAAATTATGGATTTTTTATGAGCTTGGGGAATACCGTCAGAAACCTTGTGATATGGATTCATATCAAAATTTTACTACTAAATTAGTTGAGCGTTATGATGGTGATGGTGTTGATGATATGCCTGGTTTAGTTGTGTCGATTAAATATTGGGAGGTTTCTAATGAGCCATCTATGCAAGAGGATTGGTTGGTTTTCTTTATTGGTCCTGCAGAGGATTATTTTGATATTTTAAATGCTACATATCAAAGCATAAAAAACGCTGATAGTAGCGCAAAGGTTGTGAAAGGTGGAATGGCCGGTGTAATGGAAGAGAATACTGAATTTTGGGGTGAAGTATTTGACCTTGGTGGCAGTAGCTATTTTGATATTGGTAATATCCATAGTATCAATAGTGATTCTGAAGCGATTAATGGACCTGAATACAAACAGTTTCTGGATGAGCAAGGAATTGATAAACCGTTTTGGATTACTGAGGTTGAACTTGGATCTATGAACCAAGAAAAAGATGAATACTTAGAGACAGATATGTCAGATTCTTTAATTACAAATTTTGTTCAGGCTTTTGCTAGTGGTGCTGAAAAGATCTTTCATCCTGGTATAATGAAGTCTTCTTCAAAATCTGAACCGGGTAAAGAGAATACATATAATGCGCTTCAGACTATTGTTGACAAAATTGATTATTTTGATAGTGTTGAAAAACTTGATGATGATCAATACAAGTTCACATTGGAAAATAATGTTGTCTATGTTCTTTGGGGCAATGGTAGTATTCCAGAAGAGATTACTGGTCAAGTAAAGATGACTGATGTTTCTGGATCTGAGACCGTTTTAAATTCTGCAGATATTGTTATCTCTGAAAGCCCAGTTTTTATTGAAACGATATAGTCGATAAATTGAGACTTTATCTAAAATCTGCATCCCAGATTTTAATTCCGGTTTGTTTCCATTCTAACTCTAAAAACCCCGTGCAATTACTAAGTGTATGTCCAATTTTGATTATTCCGTATTGATCAAAAGTCGCAGAACCATTTACAATTTCTACTTCAGACCAGTAATAATTAATATCTTCTGGATATATATTTTCAACAGTCAGTATTTTATTTTCATAATCTGTTTGAAAAATAATTGATGCATCCTCAATATGATTTGAAGATTGGTATTGGTTCTCAAATCTATCGCCAAATGTAATATGCAAAGTATACAAAATGATAAAAACAACGAGTAAAAGCAAAATTATTTTGATATTGTTCTTTGTTTCTTTTTCCATTGTATCATCACCACATTTTATATTTTGAAATAATTGATTCAATGAAATATCCGTAGCCAATGTATGCTTGGAACATGTGGACTGAGTTTGGCCAGTTGAATCCAAATTCATTAAAAGCAATTGTATTTATTGTTCCAAAATATACTAAGGCTACAGCAACGATTGTTGAAAGTTTTGGTGATTCGACTTTTTTTATTATATAGAAAATACATACAAAGGTCCAGATTAAAAATAATGGCCCACAGACTGATGGATTCGGAATTCCAGTTCGAAAGAACATGCTTACTTGATCAAGGTAGTTTAAATCTTCAAGAAGGGTAGTTAATATTAACATAATCCCTTGGATAATTGAGAGGGCAATAACTATTACATTCATTGTAAATTTTGGTCTATTTTCAATAAATATTTGCATCCTATCTCCCCATGAAATCAATCAACTACAAGTTTATAAAGATATCAATGTCATATCTAGCAGATTTTTTATTAAGTTGAAATAAAATCAGTGTAAAAAGAATGCATTTTTCGCATAAAAGCTATATATCTCATTTATGATATAAAATATTAATCAACTATGAAATATTATAAAAATAGACCAATTGGTTTATGGA
>JAGLML010000059.1 GCA_023140035.1 Thermoplasmatales archaeon | reverse complement strand
GTTGGTTATCAAACCACTAAATCTTCTACTATCGCCAGAGCATCACCGTTGTTCACTGTTAGAAGCAAGAGGGCGATAGATGAAGAAAGCAAGGGTTTGACTTGTGATTATGTTGGAAAAGGACAGGGGAGTAAAATCTTTCTTCCATCTCCAGATGACAAGATAACATTAATTCGTAAATTCATAGATAAAATTGCTATTATGGATGATAAAACATTTAGGTGGTTCTTAACCAGTATCCTAAGTCGTATTAATTACAACGATAGAATAAAGGATGAAAATTTTATAGAAGTTATGCTTTCTCTTCAATATATCAGATATAACCCAGAAGACTTAATAGATTATTTGAACAACATAAACAATAAACCAGAGGATAAATGTGTGTTAGAACAACAGGATTACACAGCATATGGAGAGTGGAAACCCCGATGCTTTATTGAGTTAATTGTTGATGCTATATTGACCATTATAGTCTATATATTCTACCCATTTATCTTATTAATTTCAGTAATGCGGGACTGTTTACAATCAATAGATACAATGTGTGAAGATTGCCCCTGTTTTCGACCTCAATCAAAATACTAATTGTAAGTAAATCTTCCACAGATTCTTCTGGGCTAAAACCAAAATTGGCAGTAATGCAAAAGTAATATAAAGTAGAATTAACAGAAGTTAATATGGGGGTCTAACATGGTGTATTATGCAATTGAGAGATATTTTTGACATTTCCTTACATCTCATCCTCTCCCTGGGGTATAGACCCCCTCTTCTCCGTCACAAGAAGTATGATGGTCTAAGATAATATTGTATCACAGATTCTTCTGGCTAAAAACAACTTCTCCTATTGAATAAACACTTTAGCGACAAAATAGACTTTAGCAACAAACCCGAATGAGAGGCAACATTAATTAGGTGTAAATATGGGAATCATCAAAGATTCATTGCTTTTGCAATAAGGGAATAAAAAGAATCAAAGGGTATGGTTAGGATTGTTTTGGTTTTACTTGCTTGCGACCAGGTTTTAATCCCCATACAGCTTTTGCCAGTTCTTCATCTCCTAATGTCTCTACTAGCTTTTGGAATTTTCTTTTTTGCTCTTCTTCGTATGCAACTCTAACAACTTCTTGCGGGATATGACCTGTTACTGTTACTGGGTTTGAGTTTTCATCCAATACTACATCACCCTTTTCATCTCGCAATTCTGTGGATGCAACTCTATGCTCGAATTCTATAAACTCTTCCATTTGTTTTGATAATAAATCTAATCTATTTTTCATGTCATCAATCATTTCTTGGTTTTGAGGCATTTCGAAAATTAGTAAGTTTGATTCTCCCTTTAGATACCAATCTTTCAATTGGTCGATGCTATAACGTCTGTAAACTGCACTCATTCCTTCTTTATGCCCCATTAATGCCTCGACCACTTCGAAGGGAATATTTGCATTGCTTAACGAAGTTTTGAAGAACTTTCTTAGTTTATTGGGAGTCATTTGGTGCCTTTTTCTATTGTGACCATTTCTCGTATCTAACATATCATATCCAGCTTTTTCAGTTAAGCCGTTCCACATATCTCCCAATGTTTGAGAATCGAAGGGAAAGATTCTCTTATCAGTAATATCAGCAGTATTTCTTCCACTTTCAAGATATTTCTTTCTTATTTTTAACCATTGTTTAAGGTAATGCTTTGCTTCACTGGAGATATATGTAGTTCTTGATTCTTTTGTTTTAGTAATATCATATGGAATTTCAATTCTAACAGGATTTTCATCAAGATGGATATCATCAAGGCTAATTCTAACAGCTTCACCTGGTCGCATTCCGCTACTAGCCATTGTTAGAAATAGAGATTTATGTTTTACAGTTCCGAATGATAAAATTTCTTTCAATTCCTTCCTTGTTGGTACTCTCTCTTGAGATATTGCACTCGG
The DNA here is from genome assembly GCA_023140035.1 of Thermoplasmatales archaeon. Lineage (GTDB taxonomy): Archaea > Thermoplasmatota > E2 > DHVEG-1 > DHVEG-1 > JAGLML01. The sequence goes on along the minus strand of JAGLML010000059.1, from coordinate 4,664 downwards.
ACCTTTACATCTTTCTCTCAAATCATACTTGGTTTTAGGACTCAACTCAACATCATTATACATTAAGAAATTTTTTACACAACTTACTGCACTCTTCTTTGTAGCAGGTGCCCAGCCTTCAATTGATTCTGCGAATACTACCATGTCTGCATCATAATCTCTTCCTGATTTGAAATATGTATTTGAATTTGTGTTTATGTTTTTAAAATACTTAAGTAACCATGATTTATAAGTTGCTCTTCCATTTTTTGCCTTGATGAACTTTTCAATTATTTCTGTCTTCTCTTCCATTTTTATTCACCTATTCTTTATTTTAATAATATTCACTCATTACTTCAACTTTTTTAAAACAGATTTAAGCAATGTAAAAAAGTTTTTTAAAGTTGTAAAAGGAATTGATTTTTAGATTTGGTTATTTTATAAAAACATATAAAATCGATGGTTTTATAAATAATGAAATATATTATTCTTATTGGTATTACACCATGTCATCACGAGATGATTTTAAGTCATTTATCCCATCAAAGAAGATTATACCGGAATTAACAATAAAAGCTGTTTTGGTGGGAGTTCTTCTTGCTATTATATTAGGAGCAGCAAACGCATATCTTGGTCTTTATGCAGGTATGACTGTTTCAGCTGTTATTCCTGGAGCAGTAATGGCTTTTGCATTGTTAAAACCATTTAAAGGAACTATTCTTGAAGTAAACATCGGTATGATGGGGGCAGCAGCAGGAGAAGCTCTTGCTGCAGGTGTAATTTTCACAATTCCTGCCCTGGTTATATTAGGAACTTGGACCGAGATTCGTTATTTAGAAACCACGGCAATAGCGTTATTAGGTGGTATTCTTGGTGTACTATGGATGGTACCGCTCAGACGTGCTTTAGTAATTAAGACTGACTTGCCCTTTCCAGAAGGAGTGGCCGTCGCGGCAGTTCTTACAACAACTGTTGGTGATGAGTCATCTTCAAAAGCAAAATCCTCAAGTGGTGGCGCTATCTGGCTTATTGTAGGTGTGCTTGTAGCAGCACTTTTAAAATTCTGTCAAGTAGCACTCAATGCAATTGGGGGAGCTATCCACTTTATCGTCAATATCGGGAAATATAATATTGGTGGAGAAGAACATTCTGGTTATCTTTATGGTGGAGTAGCAACCTCACCTGCGCTTCTTGCCGTTGGCTGGATTATTGGGCCAAAAATCTCATCCTTTATATTTGTCGGAGGGCTACTCGGTTGGGTGATACTTGCTCCTCTGGTTGCACTTGCAACAGGTCTGCCGATGCCAGTTGAACCAAGCGAAATAGCGGATGCTCTTGCATTTGGAAACGGTAATTTTGATATAGGTAGCCAAATATGGGGATTTTTCCAAATATGGGGTGACTACATTCGTTACATCGGTGTCGGTGCAATGGTCGTAGGTGGTCTATACACCATTTTTAAACTTAGATCAAACCTTGCAAGTGGTATAAGAGAAGCAATAATTGGAATAAGGGGCGGTCAGATGGCAACAAAGGAAAGAACAGATCAGGATATGAACTTTAAAAGAGTTTTTCTTATGATTGCTGTTCTTGCCATTCCAATTTTTATTGTATATGGTTTCATATCACAACTATGGGCTATTTCGGCAGTAATGGCAGTATTTGCGATATTGTTTGCATTTATTGCCTCTGCAATTGCTGGATATATGGCGGCACTGTTGGGTTCTTCAAACAATCCAATTTCTGGTGTAACAGTATCTGTTCTACTTGTCACAACTCTTATTTTACTTATATTCGGAATTAGTGGAGCAGGTGCATTTGGTGTTGCCATTCTTATTGCCGCAGTTATTTGTTGTGCAGCAGCAATCTCTGGAGACGTTCTCCAGTCTATGGCATGTGGTAGAATGATTGGTGCAACACCCAGAAAGCAACAAATAGCTGAAATGTTTGGAGTTATTGCAGCAGCACCATTTTTAGCAATAGTGATACAAGCTCTTGACAAAGCATATGGAATAGGCTCCCCAAGCCTCCCAGCACCACAATCCTTCCTAATGGCAGGCATTGTAAAAGGCGTTCTAGGTGGAGATATGGTATGGCCATTTGTCGTAGCTGGAATGGTACTAGCAATTGTACTCATTCTCATCGATCTACCAGTTCTCCCTGTCGCAATTGGAATATACCTGCCATTCACTCTTGCAATTCCAATATTTAGCGGTGGAATAATTAGAGCAGTTACTAATCGCCATATGAAAAAGAAATTTGGAAGTGCTGATGAAGAAGAGGTAAGCGACTGGGAACTTGCAATAAAACAACATGATGTTAAACCAAAAGAAAAAGTTATAAGAACGGGGCTTCTTCTCACTGCTGGGCTTATAGCTGGAGAAGCACTCATGGGAGTCATAGTTGCCTTTATGATAATTGGAGGCATCAATCTAGCAATATTTGAATTCCCACCGGTATTGCCTGCAATATTGCTGTGGCTCTTTATTGCATTACTCCTGGTATATATCCCACTGAGGGAAATATTTGTTGAGAAGAAATAAAGAAAGACAACAACCACGTCTACCAACGGCTGAAGAATTTCTTCAGTACAAACCAAGGCGACTCGATTTCGAGTGGTCTGAAAAGGCAGATGGACTTGTTGAATTAAAAGTACCAAAGTTCAGAAGCAACTTCGGTAAATCTTTTTGTAAAGTTATTAAAAAAGATAATACATTTACTGCAAACATGGACAAACTTGGATCTCTTGTTTGGAAAAATTGTGATGGAAATAATACAGTAGAACAAATTTTAGAATTAATAAAAAAAGAATTTTCCGAACAAAAAAATATTGATCAAAGATTATTCTTATTTCTTCAGCAAATGACGGGTCTGAACTATATAGATCTTTAATCTACTCAAGATGTGCTTTTTTTACCTTTAAGATGCCACTGTCTCTTTTCCATTCTTTTGATACTTCATCTAAAATAAGTTTCTTTTGAAAAATAGGTCCATCCAAAACCAATGTTTCAAATTCTCCACCCTCGCCTGCTTCGTTTATTGAATATTTTTTTCTTAATTTTATAAGTTCATCTATTGATTCTTCATTGATTGTTTTCCCAAGCCATGTCTTATCAAAACCGTGTGCAAACACACCGACAATGATTATTTTGAAACCAGCGCTAATCTGATCTCTTAGAATTAACTCTTGATTCTTGTGCCATATTGGAGTAAATGATTTTATTCTCAATTCGTTGCAGATTTTTTCAATTCTTGTTCTTTGATATTCTGAGGCAATAGCTCCACTTATGACGCCATCTATTTTAAGATCCTTTAAGATGTCTTTCAAATCTTCAAGTTCCTCTTCTTTTTCGCCTTTTGTTTGTTTTTTGATAAGAGGAATATCAATTGCTTCAGCTAGTTTTTCAGTGAGGTGTATATTTATTGAATGAAACATCCAGGAATCCTGTTTTTCGGGTTGTAGTGTTATAAGGTGAGTAACATCCCATCCCCATTGTTGAGTAATGTAGATGGCAAAGACAGAATCTTTCCCGCCAGAAAATAGAGAAGCTACTTTCATTATAATAGGTATCTCTTTAAACAAATAAACATTTATTGTATAAATCGCTTTAAATCTGAAATGTATTTAGGAGATATAGGATGAAAATTGGAATTATTAGTGGACATAGCATAGCCAATTTCATAAAGGATCCAGAAAAAATTATGGTTGAAACAGCTTTTGGTGATATCTCGGTCGAAGTATCAAGATTGGAAGAACATGACCTTTTTTTCATTAATCGACATGGAGAAAAATCCGTTATTCCACCGCATAAAGTTAATTATCTAGGGAACGTGCAAGCATTTGCTTCAAGTCATGTTGAATGTGTTCTTTCGATAGGTACAGTTGGATCTATGAAAAATAGCATACAACCCAGAGATTTTGTGATACCTCATGACTTCATTGATTTAACGAAATCAAGACAGCAGACATTTTTTGATGATAAAAGAGTTCATGTTGATATGACAAACCCATATTGTCCGTCTTTGAGAGATTCCCTGATAAAAAATTGCAAGAAAGTCCATGGAGCTACTTTTCATGACAAAGGCGTCTATCTTACAACGGAAGGGCCACGGTTAGAAACTGCCTCCGAAATTAACTATTTTTCAAAGTTTGCCGATATCGTGGGCATGACAGGAGTTCCTGAAATTGTGTTAGCACGAGAGAGGGGCATATGTTATGCATCACTTTGTGTTGTTTGCAATATGGCGGCGGGACTTCAAAATAAGTTAACTGCAGATGAAATATCTAGGATTTATACTGAGAGAGAGCCTATTATTTCAAAAATTTTACAGGGGACGATAGATTCTATTGATGAGAAAAGAAATTGCAACTGTAAAAACGATTTATCAAAGGCAACATTATGAAACAATACGAACTCATCGAGCACACAGCAGACGTGGGCATAAAAGCATATGGTAAAACTATTTCAGAAGCGTTTGAAAATGCAGCTATAGGGATGTTTGATATTATAACTGATAAATCAACTATTGATGCTGTTGGGCAATATGATATCCAACTGAAGGCACCAGATTTGGAACAGCTCTTGGTGGATTGGCTCTCTGAACTTTTATTTTTAAATGGTGCAAAAAACTTGGTGTTTGGTACTTTTGATGTTACCGTTAAGAAAAACCATCTTTCAGCACAA